>CADCWL010000036.1 GCA_902806405.1 uncultured Thermomicrobiales bacterium
GGGGCCCCGGAGGCCGCTACGCGATGCTGGAGACGGTCCGCGAGTTCGGGCTGGAGGAGCTGGCGGCCAGCGGCGAGGAGGGGGCCGCCCGGCGCGCGCACGCCGCCCACTTCCGGGCCCTCGCCGAAACGGCCCAGGAGGGACTCAAGGGGGCAAGCGAGGGAGCATGGCTAGACCGCCTGGAAGCGGAGCACGACAACTTTCGAGCGGCGCTCGATTGGACAGTCGAGACGAGGCCCGCGATGGCGCTCCGCCTCAGCCTCCTTCTCGGCCGATTCTGGGCGTTCCGCGGCCATGCGCGCGAGGGGTACGTCAGGTTGGAGCGGGCGCTTGCGCAGGACGACGGCGCCCCGCCCCAAGATCGAGCACGCGCCTCCTACAACGCGGGCTCGCTGGCCGAGGACCTTGGCCTCTTCGACCGAGCGGCGGCGTTGTACGAGGACGCGCTCAGCATCTGGCGAAGTTTGAAGGATCGCGAGGGGGAGGCCAAGGCGCTCGACTACCTTGGCTATCTGGCCGCGTTGCGGGGCGATCCGGCGCGGGCGGTCTCGTTGCACCGGGAAGCGCTTTCGTCGGCGCGGGCGAGCGGCAATCTCCGGATCGTCGAAACGGTGCGGGTGAACTTGGCGGGCTCCTTGGCGGCGCGGGGCGATCTCGCGGCGGCGGCGGGTCTGCTCGATGAGAGCCTCGCCCACTGGCGGGCGCTCGACGACCCGTACCATCTCTCCGTCGCGCTCAACAACTATGGGGAGATCGCACTCGAACGAGGAGACTGCGAGCGCGCCGTCGCCTGCTACGAGGAAAGTCTTCAGCTGAAGCGGGAGTTGGGGCAGGCGCCCGGTATGGCCGAATCGCTCGGCGGACTGGGAAACGCGTTGACGCACTCGGGAGAGGTTGAGCGGGGCGCAACGATGATCGCCGAGGCGATCGATCGACTCCACGCATTGGACAACCCGCGTGCGGCGGCGGTTGCTCAGATCGACCTGAGCCGTGCCGTCGAGTTGCGAGGGGACGACGACCGCGCCGGCACGCTGCTGGCGGACGCGATGTCGACCCTCCATCGGCTGGGAGATCTCGCTTCGACCGCGCGAGGCGTCGAGGCGGTGGCGCGACGCAGCGCCGAGCGCGGGGATGCCGATGCGGCCACCCGTCTTGGTGGCGCCGCGTCGGCACTGCGTGAGGCGACGGGTACCCCCGTCCCCATCCCGGTGGCCAGGGATCACGAGCGGGCGATGGCGGCCGCGCGGACCGCGTTGGGGGACGACGACTTTGCGGCGGCGTGGGCGGCGGGCAAGAACCTCTCGCCCGCGGAGGCCGTTGCCGAAGCGGTAGCCGAGGCCGTCATCCCGTGCGCCGCCCCCCGCCCCGTCCGCTCGATCCCACGACCCAGTCGCCGCGAGGCCGACGCAACGGGATCGCGACATCCTCGCCGGAGCTAACGGGGACGGGACAGGCGACGTGGCTGGACCGGCCGGCCATCGAGCACGCTAGCCTCCGGGCCGCATTCGACTAAGCGGACGTTTCAATACCCAGCGAGCGTGGCATCATCCGCCGTATGAAGCACCAAGCCCTCGTCCCCGACGACCTCTGGCAGGCCATTGAGCCGTTCTTGCGGAACGAATCGCCCAAGCCCAAGGGTGGCCGGCCCCGCGTCCCGGACCGGGCCGCCCTCGCCGGCATTGTCTTTGTCCTCAGGACCGGCATCGCCTGGCAGATGCTGCCGACGGAGCTGGGCTGCGGCAGCGGCTCGACCTGCTGGCGGCGCCTGCGGGACTGGCAGGCTGCCGGCGTCTGGGAGAAGTTGCACGAGCGGCTCTTGAACTGGTTGGGGGATCAGGCCACCATCGATTGGCGCCGTGGGAGCGTGGATAGCCTCAGCGTCCGGGCAAAAAGGGGGGCGAGCAAATCGGCGCGAACCCGACGGACCGCGGCAAGCCCGGCTCGAAGTACCACCTGGTCGTTGACAGGCAGGGCATCCCGCTCGCCGTCCGGCTCTCGGCCGCCAATACCCACGACTCGACCCAGTTGCTGCCCCTGATCGACGCGATCCCGCCCATCATCGGTCCACGAGGGAAGCCGGGACGGCCGCGCAGGCGTCCGGCCAAGCTGCACGCCGACAAGTCCTACGATTCCTCGCCCCTGCGGCGCGCCCTCCGCGCCCGCGGCATCACCCCGAGGATTGCCCGACGGGGGGTCGAGTCGAGCGAGCGGTTGGGGCGGCACCGCTGGGTGGTCGAGCGCACGCTCTCCTGGCTGCTCGGCTGCCGCCGCCTCGCGTCCGCTACGAGCGGCGTGCCGACCTGCTCCAGGGGCTGCTGCACCTGGCCTGTGCGCTGGTCTGCGTCCGCTTCCTCGAGCCGGCGACCGCCTGACGAGCACGGCGGCACGCGGTCAGTGTGGCCGGAGGCAAACGCCGAGCGAGGTAGTTCTGGTCTGCCGGCGCCCTCTCGCGAAAGCATGGGTGTCGCAGCTGCGAGGCCCCGCAGTAGGCCGTGGGTCCCGACCGCCGGGTGCAGGGGCTCCGCTGTGGGACACGATCAGGGCTCGGAAGGGGGGTGCCAACAGTGGGAGATGATCCGCGGCGGGTATCGAGCGCGTATGATGGCGCCCAATGACCCGGTAGCGGTGGCGATCGGGAGGAGCGGACCATGTCGTCCGTGCGCTGCGCCGGGCTGGCGGCGCTGGTCGGCGGGATCCTGTGCCTGGTGCTCACGCCGATCCAGGCGTACATCTGGAGTGGGGCCGATGCGCCGCCGCTGGTCCTGGCCTCGCGGCCCCTCTTGGACCAGTCCCGGCGGCTCCACGAGGCGGTTGGCCCCCGGCTCGGCCTCAGCGACTACTACTTCTACGGGCGGATGTTCTGCCTCGTGTACCTGCTGGCCATGCCGGGCCTGATCGGCCTGCACGCCCGCCAAGCCCGCGGCGGGGGGCGAGGGGAGAAGGCCTGGTTTCGCGCGCTCCTCGCGGCGTTGGTCGCGGCGCTAATCGGCGACGTCGTCGCGTACTGGGGCGGCACCGATCTCGGCAACCTGCAGGGGCTGGGGTTCACGCTCGAGGTCTTGGCCCTGCTCGCGGTCCTGGTGAGCTCGGGGTTCTACGGCCGGGCGACGTTGCGCTCGCACGTCGTGCCGAGGTGGAGCACGTGGCTGCTCATCCTGGCCGGCCCGGCCGCGGTTTTAGGCGTCTTCGTGACCGGCTACGTGCCGCACGGGGCGGTGCTGCCGTTCAGCTTGGCGGTGGCCGTCGTCGGGTTCTTCCTGCTGGCGCGCGAGCCCGATCGTGCGGCGCCGAACTCGCTCCTTGCGGACGCTTAGGGAGCGGAACGGGGAGCAGGTCGGTAGACCGCGTCCAAGGAGCGGCGACATGGCAGTGAACCGGGTCGTCCATCCAGTCGAGCGGGCCCCTCCTGGTGCTCGGCGGTGCGCTGTGGGTTGCCTGGTCGGTGGTCCATCCCCTCCAACCCATGGGCTGCGTGGGGGACGAGTGCGACCTGCCCGGGCGGTCGATGCGGGAGGGCAGCGCGCTGGGCAGCGCCCTGCTCATCGCCGCGGTGCTGGTCCTGGGGGTGGGGACCGTCGGCCAGGTGGGCCGGGTCCGGGCGGCGGGCCGGTTCGGGCGGCTCGGGCGCACGGGCCTGATCGCGAGCGCGGCCGGGGTCGTGACGGTCGTCGTCGCGGGGCTGATCCAGGCCATCCACTTCGCCGGGGACTTCTAGGCCATGCCGTACTTCGTCCTCCCGGTGCTGCTGGCGTTGGTCGTCGGCTTCGTGCTCCTGGGGGTGGTGATCCTGCGGACGGGGGTGCTGCCGCGCTGGTGCGCGGCCCTGCTAGGGATGAACGAGCAGACCACGCGAGTCCTGCTGGCGATCCCGTTCGGGGTGGCGTGGGCGGTGCTCGGCGCCGTCCTGTGGACGCGGCGCGACGGAGCGGGCACCGCCGCCCGGGTGACCGGCTAGGGCGCGGCGAAGGCCGGTGCGTCCCGCGCACGCCGCGCCACCACGTCCGGCACACAGGCGGGTGACGTTCGTGGCCGATGCCAGGGATTCACAGGGTGACGCCCGCAGATAGCGAACGGGCAGCCACTGCCGAGGATGGCGAGAGCGGGGATGCGGGAGGCATTGATGGCGCACGCGCGGTGGGCCCGGTGGGGCGGGGCTGCAGCCATCGTCGGCGGGGCGATGTGGGCGGCCAAGGCCGGCGTCATCGTGCTCGGGGGCGACCAGCCGCCGTACCTGTTCGAGGCCGCCCCCCTCGCCTTCGCCCTCGCCCTGCTCACCCTCGGCGCCCGCTTGGCCGGGCGGGGCGGGGCGGTGGCGCGCGCCGGGCGCGTCCTCGCGCTCGCCGTGATCGCCGCGGCGGTGGCGAATCTGCTCGAGGAAGCCCTGACCGAGCGGGAGCCGGTCCCCGCGGTCTCCAGCGCCGTCGACCTGATCGTCGGCGTAGGCCCCATCGTCGGATTGGCCCTGCTCGGCTGGGCGAGCCGGCGCCCCTTCCCGCCGACGTGGCGGCCGGGCCCGCTCGCGCTCGCCGCGCTCTACCCGCTGTCCGCGTTGCTGCTCCTGCCGGCGGCGCTCGCCGTCGACCTCGACGGGCCGAGCGGGGAGTGGCTGATCGAGGTGCCGATCCTGGTCATCGGGCTCGGCTGGGCCGCACTCGGCGCCGGGCTCGTGCGCGAGGCAGCGGCGGGCGGTGCCACCGTCGGCCCCCGATCCGACCCGCCCCTGCCTCGGATCTCGTGACGAGGGGTGCTTCCCACGACCACCTGTCGGACCTCCGCGCGGTTTTGAAACGTCCTCTAAACCTCAAGCCGGGGAACGATCGAGATCGCGCTTCGGCTCCACCTGCTCGCGCTCGCCCTCGTCCCGCCCGCCGCGGCCCTGGCCCAGGATGCCTCCCCGGCGGCCAGCCCGACGGCGGGGACGTGCGACACCCCCGCCCGGCACGCCGACGTCGATGGAGGAGATGGGGCCACCGGAGGGCACCCCGACCGACGACATGGCCGGGATGGAGATGGGCACGCCGGAAGCCGCCGGCGTCGCCGAGACAACCGATGCCGCGGCGACGCCGGCCTCGACCGCGACCCCGGCCGGAACCCCGGCCGATCAGGCGAAGGCGGACGAGGCGGTCGTCGCCGCCGAGAACCTCCTCGATTGCCTCAACGGGAGGAACGCCGAGGGATTCGTCGCCCTCCCGGCCCCGAACTTCCTGCTGGCCGCCAGCGGCAGCGCCAACCCGCGCGACGCCGTCGCCGGGTTCGCGGAGATCCCGCCGATCGTGGTCTGCTCCGTTGACAACGGCGACGGGCGCGTCAGCGTCGACGCGGTCCACGGCGGGTTCCTGGCCTTCGGCCCGGCCCAGGTCAACCAAAGCCGCCTGTTCTTCGTCGAGGAGGGTGGCTACGGGCTGCTCGACGCCGCGGAGTCACTACTGGAGTCACTACTGTGGAAGGGGCCGATGCCCGAGTCGACGTCTGGCTGGTCGACTACGCCTTTGCGCTGAGTCGGGCCAGCGTGCCGGCCGGCGGGCTCGTTGCCTTCGACATCGTCAACACCGGGCGGTACCCGCACGAGTTCGCCGTCGTCCAGCCGCCCGAAGGGGTGACTCTCGCGCAGGTGCTAGAGGAACCGGTGCTGGAGGAGCAGGTGGCGTTCTTCGACGTGAACTTCGCCGGACCCGGCGGCAACGCCTCCTTCGAGCTGGAGAACCTGGAGGTGGGCACCTACACGGTCGTCTGCTTCATCGAGGAGCCGCCGTGCGTCCCCACGTCGTCCGCGGCGTGGTCGCCGAGCTCACCGTCCGCTAGGAGCCGCCCTCAATCCCGGTCGGGGGTGAGGGGCGGGTGGGGAGGCCGACCAGCCATGACGGCTCGGCGGCCTCCTCGGACCCGAGGGATCGCGACGAGGGACGGTGCCGATCCCCGTTGGCCGTCGCTGGCGTCGGGCACGACCGAGCGTTCCCCTGGCGGGGAGCCCCGGTTCGGGTCCTCGCCCGGGGCGGAAGGCGAGCAATAAACGGAGTCCGCAGGATACGCGGGCAGGCGGCCGGCCAAGACGCGCGGCCACGGACGTCGGGCGGCAAGGGACCCGCCCGGCGTCTGGGACCCCCGCCTGGTTCCCCTCTCCCACCCCCTCGGTGAACGGCCCAGGCTAGGTTCGGGGCGTGCTGCCATGCCCGAAGCCCGGGGCGTATCGGTCAGCAGGGCTGGATGCACTTGCCCTCCTTCCCCACGGGGCACAAGCAGTCGTAGTCGGCGCAGAACTCGCCGGACGCGGTGTCGCAGTCCGCGTCGTCGGCGCAGGAGCCGCAGTTGCCGGCCCCGTCGGCCCGCCGCCCGCACCGGGTGTCCCCCGCGAGCGACCGGTAGCAGCGGCACTGGTCGTTGCTGTTGTTGCAGGAGAGCGGCCCGCCGGCGCCGCAGCTGTCGGCGCCGGCGGGGCAGGTGCCGCTCCACGTCACGCATCGCCCGCCGAGGCAGACTTCCGAGTCGGTCCGGCCGTCCGCGACCATGTCGGTGACGCAGACTTGCCGCAGCCGCCGCAGTGCTCGGCGCTCGTGAGGGTGTCCGCCTCGCAGCCGGTGGCGGGTCGCCCGTCGCAGTCGGCGAAGCCCGCGGCGCAGGTCGCCACGGTGCAGGTGCCGGCGTCGCAGACCCCCGTCGCGTTGGGCAGGGGGCACGACCCGGTCGCGTTCGCCGCGCCGCAGGTACCGTTCGCCCAGCAAACCCGTCTCTTGCACGGGGTGTCGGTCGCCGGGCACTGCCTGGCGGCGGCGCACAGGCACGTCTTCGTCCTCCGCGAGCAGGACCGGGAGCAGCACTGGCCGTCCCGCTGGCAGGGGACCCCGGGGTGGCGGCAGGTGCCGTGGGTCGCCCCGGCCCCGCCGGTCTGCCCGGCGAGCAGCGCGGCGAGCGCGGCCCCGAGGAGGGCGCGGCGAGGGCGGGCGGCGGACAGGGAACGGACCAGGGCGTCGAAGCGGGCGTCGTCCATCGGATAGGGTCCCTCCGGGGGCCTCCGCTTTGCACGTCGGGCGGGCACCGCGCCGGCCCATGGAAGCAGAGGCGACCGGGGCCGGCGGCGGGGGCGCCACGGCGGGCTGTCTCGAGGGGCGCCCGATCTCCTGCCGCGGCGAGCGCCCGCTACCCCTTCGGTCGGTTCTTGAACGTCGCGGGGGCGTTCTTCCCGGCCACCGTCGTCACCTCCCGGTCGGCTGCCTGGAGGCGGTAGCCGCGCGGCGCCGTCGTCTGATCGATGAGGTAGGTGTGGCCGACCGGCAGCGGCTTGGTGACGACGACGCCGTTCTTGACCCCGTCCTGGTCCCCGAAGCCGGTGCCGCTCAGCTGCCCGTCGCAGTGGGTGCCCAGGCCGCCCCCGTGCGACTTGTCGACGATGGCGTAGCAGGCGCCGGGCAGTCGCTTGCCGGTCTTGACGTCGACCGTCTTGATCACGATCCGTGGCGCCGGCGGCACCGTGACGGTGACGGCCTCGAACTCGCCCGTCTGGGCCGGGTCGGCGGCCGCGTCGACCGACGCGCCCAGGACGTAGCCCGGCGGCGGCGGGGACTTCTGGTCCACCCGGTAGTTGCCGGTGTTGTGGAGCCGCGTCGTCTGGATCTTCCCGTTGCGCTGGCCATCCTGGTCGCCCGACCCGTTGACCAGCGTCCCGTCGCAGCCGGCGAAGGCGCCGCCGCCCCGGTCCACGTCGACGACCGCGATGCAAGCCCCTTCGACCCGCTGGCCGGTTCGGGCGTCGAGGGTGGTCACGACCAAGTACGGCTTGAGGAAGTTGCGGAAGGTGAACGTTTGGCCCTCGGCGCCGGTCTGCGGGGGCTCGGGCAGGTAGTCGGTCGGCCGGCCGTCGGGCTTGTCCGGCAACCCCTGCGAGACGCGGCACGGGGAGCAGGGCAGCTTCAGGTTGACGACGGTCCTTCCGTCGGCGGCGCCGTCGTCGCCGTCGCAGGCGCCGCCGACGCCGCCGTTGAACCCTCCGCTCTCGGTCAGGTCCGCGACGGAGTAGCAGGCGTGGAGCGCCGGCCCCTCGCTGCCGCGCTCCTTGGTCTCGACCGTGATCGTGCCCGCGGCGGCAACCGCCGCGGGCCGGGCCAGGCCGAGCGGCACGGCCAGGAGCGCTAGGACCGCCAGCACCGACACGGTGCGCCTCATCTCGTTCTCTCCTCGCCCATCGTCCACGACTCGGGGACTTCCCCCGTCGCGACGGTAGCAGGGAGTCATTACACATCTATTACACGGCGGCACCGGCCACCGGACCCGTTCGGGTGACGGGGCGGGCCGATGGCGAGGAGAGGGTCATCCGCCGCGGCCCCGGGAGGATGCCGGCGCCGCCGGCACCCCCACGGGGAGCGGGGTCACCGGCGCCTACTCGAGATCGTGTCCAGGGCACCGACCGACACGTGGGCCGGAAGGGGTCGGTAGTTTCGACAATGCCTCGGCGATCACCGCTGGCGCGAACGCCCGTGCCCGGGTCTCCCCGGTGTCTCGTCGGGCCGCCCCCGGACGCGGCGCCTCCGGCGTCAGTTAGGGGGAGGCGGCCCCTCGCCTGCCGTTCCGGGGACGGCCGTCCCCGCGCCCGGGATCGGCTCCGGGACCAACTCGGCCGGCAGCGCCGCGACCGTCTCGAGCGGCAACGCCCGTCCCCTCGCCCAGGCGGCGTCGAAGGCCGCTTGGCCCAAGGCGGAGCGCGTCGCGTCCAGGTGGCGTTGGTAGGAGGGGCGCTCTGCCGGTTGGAGCGGGATACTCACCTGCTCCCGCAGCGCCTCGGCCGCTCCGAGGAGGAGCGCGGCGAGGTCGGGGCGCCCGCCGGCCGTTGCCGGCCCCGCCAGCGCCTCGAAGCACCAGGCCACCCCCAGCCGATCCCCGACCTGACGATAGAGGCTCAGCCCTTCCACCAGTGGGTCGATAGCCCGAGGATCGTAGCAATGGTGCTGGGCAAGCGACCCCAGGATGAAGAGCGCGGTCGCCGCGGAGCGTTTGTCGCCCACCTCCCGGGAGAGCACCAGCCCCTCGCGGGCCACAGCCTCCGCCCGCGGCAGGTCGCCCTCCGCCCGCAGCGCCTCGCCCAGGTTGGCCAGCACAACGGCCGCGTTCGGACGCTCGCCCATCGCCCGCCAGAGTTCCAGGGACTCGGCGAAGAGCCCCGCCGCCCGCCGGTAATCCTCCTGCCAGAACGCCAGCACGCCGAGGTTGTTCAGCACCCGGCCCGGCCCGTGCCGGTCGGCGAGGCCTTGGTAGAGCGCGAGACTCCGCTCGTACAGGCTCCTCGCCCGTTCGTACTCGGCCCGATCGGCCGCGATCATGCCCAACTGGTTCAGCGTATCGGCGATGCCCTCCCGGTCGGTGATCCCCTCGAACAGGCAGAGGGCCTCCTCGTTGAGCTCGGTGGCACGGCGGTAGTCGCCCCGTCCCCGCGCGATGCCTGCTAGGAGCGCGAGCGTTTGCCCCGCCCGGCGGTGGTCTCCGAGCGCTCGCCAGGCGGCCAGCGATGCGGCCAGCCGGGTGCTCGCGTGATCGTCGTCGCCCTGCGCCTTCGCGAGGGCGCCGGCCCCGAGCAGCGCCCGGGCCCGCGCCGCGGACGGCCGGTCGTCGGCGAGGGCCAGCGCGCGCTCCAGCCACCCCCGTCCCTCGCCGAGATGCCCCCCGGTCCGCCAGAAATCGGACAGCGACCCGCCGATGACCAGGGCCGTCTCCGCGTCCCGCTGCTCGCACCCCCAGTCGAGGGCGGCGCGCAGGTTGTCGTGCTCGATGGCCAGCCGGTCCAACCACGTGATCTGGTCCGCCCCCCGCAAGCGGGACTCCGCCGTCTCGGCGAGGGCCCGGAAGTGGGCGGCGTGCGCGCGCCGGGCGGCCCCCTCCTCGCCGCTGGCCGCCAGCTCCTCCAGCCCGAACTCGCGGACCGTCTCCAGCATCGCGTAGCGGCCCCCGGGCCCGTCCCCCTCCGGCCGCAGCAGGCTCTTGTCGACCAGGGAGGAGACGCCGTCCAGGACGGCGTCCGGGGCGCCGGCCACCGGCCCGCCCGCGGCGGCGCAGACGGCCGCGGCCGCCTCCAGGGT
>CADCWL010000037.1 GCA_902806405.1 uncultured Thermomicrobiales bacterium
GCAGGTAGGTGTTGTCGTCGAAGAAGAACATGCCGACGACCTCGACCCCGTGGGTCCCGCCCTCAAGCTGGGGCAGGATCATCGCTCCCAGCTTGTAGGCCGCCGCGCTCGGCGTGGCGAACACGTACGCGATCTTCATCCGCTCCCCTCGGTCGGTTTGCAGCGCGCCGCTCGGCGCCCCCTCCTCCCATTTTCCCTTAGGCCCGCCCTCGCTCGCCGGTCCCGAGAGCACCGAGGAACACCCGGGCCGCCGCCGATCGGGCCGGCCGGTCGGCCGCCTCGTGCGCTTCGGCCCGGGGTCACCGCCTCGGTCACCTGCTCAACCTGGTGGTCGCCTCGGTCTGGCTCGTCGGCGCGGTCGCCGGCGCTGGCAGTCGGGATCATGCTGGTGTCCCTCCTCTGGGCCATCATCGCGGTCAGCGCGCTTCGCGCCCAACGCCCAGCGGGCGTGGGAGGATCGCCGGACGCGTCGACGAGGACCTGAGGGCAAACACGCCGCCTTTTTAGTCGACGACCTGTCCCAAAAACGGCCCTTTCTGAGACGGGCGGGAAGGGGCCGATCCGGCGGCGCTCCCACGCGTCGAGCGATGTCGCGAAACCCGTCTCGAAATCAAACGTTTACTAATTGCTATTGCTTCCAAGTTTTGAGACGATCGGGACATGAATGTCGGATACGCCCGGGTCTCGACCGGGGAGCAGACCCTCGACCTACAATTGGACGCGCTTCGGCAGGCCGGCTGCGGCAGGGTCTTCGAGGAGACGGCCAGCGGGGCGAAGGCCGACAGGCCCGTCCTGGCCGAGGCCCTCGCCTATATACGGGAAGGGGACACCCTCGTCGTCTGGCGCCTCGACCGTCTCGGGCGCTCGCTGCCGCACCTGATCGAGGTCGTCGCCGCCCTCGCCGCGCAGGGCATCGGCTTCAAGAGCGTCACCGAGCAGATCGACACGACGACGCCGGGCGGCAAGCCCGTCTTCCACGTCTTCAGCGCCCTGGCCGAGTTCGAGCGCGACCTGATCCGGGAGCGCACCCACGCCGGCTTGGCCGCAGCGCGGGCGCGCGGGAGGACGGGCGGGCGCCCCAAGAAGCTGGCCGACCCGAAGCAGCTGGCGCTGGCGCGGGCCCTCTACGACGGCGGGCAGGCCGACGTCGCCACCATCTGCACCACGCTCGGGGTCTCCCGGGCCACGCTCTACCGCGCCCTCAAAGACCATCCCGGCTCGGGGACCAAGGCATAATCAAGAGGCTCCTATAACGATGATTATTAGGAAGAAGCGGGTGTAGGTCTCGGAGCGGGCTCCTTTTAGAAGGGGTGTTTCGATCTTCGATTGGGCGTGGGGTCGTCGCTGACGGTACCGGGAAGAGGCCATCGTTATTGAAAAAGGCGGAGCGGGACGCGGCGTGCTGGCCGGGCCGCTGGTATGCTCGGCCCCGATGGACGGAGCGGGATGGGAGGGGGCGCCGTGGCAACCCAGGACACCCCACAGCTGACCGGGCAGGCCGCGCTGGTGACCGGGGCCAGCAGCGGGCTGGGCCGCGCCACGGCGGTCGCGCTCGCCCGGGCGGGCGCCGACGTCGCCCTCCTCGCCCGCAGCGAGGACGACTTGCGGCGGGCGGCGGAGGAGATCGCGGGGACCACCGGCCGCCGCGCCCTGCCCCTGCCGCTCGACCTGGCGGACGAGGCGGCGCTGCTGGCGGCGGTCGACACCGTCGCCGAGTCCTTCGGCCGGATCGACGTCCTGGTCAACGCGGCCGGGACCGACGCGCCGGGTCCGGCGGAGGAGCTGGCGATCCCGGATTGGGACCGGGTCCTCGCCGTGAACCTGCGGGCGCCGTTCGTGCTCGCCAAGGCGGCCTTCCCGCACATGCGGCGTGCCGGCCGGGGCACGATCGTCAACGTCTCCTCCGTGGCCGGCAAGCGCGGCTGGGCCAACGCGGGCGCCTACTGCGCCTCGAAGTTCGGGCTGACGGGGTTGACGCAGGCGCTGGCGGCCGAAGGCAAGCCACACGGCATCCGCGCCTGCGTCCTCTACCCGGGCGGGATGGCGACCCGGTGGGGCGCGTGGTCGCGGGAGCAACGCATGGCCGAGCGCCGCGAGCCGCCGCCGGCCACCAAGGCGCTGCCGCCGGACGAGGTGGCGGCGCTGATCGTCTGGATCGCGGCCGCCCCGCCCGAGCTCGTGCTCAACGAGGCGGTCGTCAGCCCCCTGGACGAGGCCGGCTGGCCCTAGCGGGCGGCGGCCCTCCCCGGCCACCGCCGCCGTTCTGGACGGGGGGCAACGGAGGCACCCGTGTTGGCCCAGCCGCCCCCTCGCCGACGCCGCTGCCGCCCGGCTAACCCGCGCCCACGTACCAAGCCATCAGATCCGCGCACGCCCAACCGTGCCAGTCCGTCCTTTTCCCAACACGCCGCGTGATTACAGGAAGAACAGGAGGAGGGGTCGGTCCGCGAGTGGGCGAGGCGGCGGATGGAGTCCGCCTCGTTTCCGGGCGAGATGGAGGCCGGAGGCGGGACGCGTGCGTGAGGTTGCGATGCCGGCGCGACGAGCCGGGGAAAGGAGGGGCGATGAGGGTACTCGTGACGGGTGCGGGCGGCACGCTGGGGACGACGCTCGCCCCCATGCTCGCCGAGGCGGGGCACGAGCCGGTGCTGCAGGACGTGCGGGCGCTTCGGACGCCGTACGAGTTCGTCCGGGGGGACGTGCGGAGCCCGGGGGAGGTCGTGGCCGCGGCGAGGGGCGCGGAGGTGATCGTCCACACCGCGGCGATCCACGGCATACACCTGGCGGACCATTCGCCCCGCGATTTCTACGACCTCAACCTCACCGGCACGCTCAACGTCTGGGAGGCGGCGGTGGAGGTGGGGGCGCGCGCCGTGGTGTTCAGCAGCACGATGGGCGTGTACAAGAGCCACAACGCACCCGGGGAGGGCGCGGCGCTGCGCGAGGACGTGCCGCTCCGGCCGGGCGACGTCTACGGCTGGACGAAGGTGGCCGGCGAGGAGTTATGCAAGCTCTACGGGCGGACTCATGGCATCCCCAGCGTGGCGCTGCGCTTCGGCATGTTCGTGCCC
Organism: uncultured Thermomicrobiales bacterium; assembly: GCA_902806405.1. Taxonomy (GTDB): domain Bacteria; phylum Chloroflexota; class Chloroflexia; order Thermomicrobiales; family UBA6265; genus CADCWL01. Next base: position 3,072 of record CADCWL010000037.1, read on the forward strand.
GAGCCGTTCTTCCGCTACGGCATCAGGCTCCTCTACGGCGGCGTCGACACCCGCGACGTCGCGCGTTCCGTCATGGCCTCGATGGAGGCGCTGACGAGCGGTCGCATCCTGTGGGGCGCGTTCAACGTCGAGTCGGTCGTGCCCTTCACCGAGGAGGACGGGCCGCAACTGCGCAGCGACCCCCTGCCCGTGCTCGACAGGTACTACCCGGGCGCCTCGGACCTGCTGCGTGGACGGGGGGTGGGGACCCTCGCACCGATCACGGTGTACTACCCGACGGACCACGCGGCGGACGTGCTCGGCTTCAGGCCCGAGCGCAACTTCGACCGGTGGCTGGAGGAGTTGCGAGGCCGGCCGGAGGAGCGGGCGGAGAAAAGCCCGCCCTGGCCGTAACCGGGGAGGACCGCCCCGCGAGCGAGGGGGCGGACGACGAGCAACACATAGGAAAGGAGCGAGAAGCGGTGGAGTACCGCAAGCTGGGCAAGACGGGCATCGAGGTGTCAGAGATCGGCTTCGGCGCGTGGGCCATCGGCGGAGACGCCTGGGGACCGGTCGAGGACGCGCACTCCATCGCGGCGATGGAGCGCGCGCTCGGGCTCGGCATCACCTTCATCGACACGGCGGACGTGTACGGCAACGGGCACAGCGAGGAACTGGTGGCCCAGGTGATCAAAGGCCGGCGCGGACAGGTGGTCGTCTCGACCAAGGGTGGGCTGATGGGCCACCACCGCGACCCCGCGCGCGAGCCCGTCTACGACCGCCCCGAGAAGGTGCGCGAGGCGCTCGAGAACAGCCTGCGCCGATTGGGCACCGATTACGTGGACGTGTACTTCGACCACATCTGGTGGGACAAGCACGAGGAGACGGAGGCATTCATAGAAGCGCTCGGGCAGCTTAGGACGGAGGGTAAGGCGAGGGCGGTCGGTGTGTCGACCGATAACCTTGAGTACGTCAAGCACTTCAACAAGACCGGCGGTCTGGACGTCGTGCAGCTCGAGTACAGCATCCTCAACCGCAAGGCGCAGCGGGGCATCCTCCCGTACCTGCTGGAGCACGGCATCGGCGCGGTGATACGCGGCCCATTGCAGAAGGGGCTGCTGACGGGCAAGTTCACGCCGGAGAGCACGTTCCCCGAGGGCGACGTCCGCCACGACTGGCCGAACGAGCCGTGGTTCCAAGACGGGCTCCGGAAGGTCGAGCGACTGCGTGTTCTCGAGGGGGAAGGCCAGGGACTCGGTCAGTTGGCGCTCCGCTTCGTGCTGAGCCACCCCGCCGTCTCGGTTGCCATCCCGGGCGGCAAGACGCCCGAGCAGGTGGAGGCGAATGCCGCGGCCTCGGTGCGGCCGCTCCTCTCGGCTGAGGAACTCCGGCTGATCGACGAGGTCGCGCCCAGCGAGAGCACCGTCGCCTGAGCGGCCATCCGGGGCTCGTCGCCGTCCTGCGCCCACGCCAACGAGACCGGAGATCGGCCGTCGCAGGGTCTGCGGCCACGCCCTCGCCCTTGACCGACCCGGCCCCTCCGCCGCCTCGGACCGGCGTGCCAGGGGGACGGCTCCCCACCGGCGTAGCAGCGGGGTGGTCGACGGAGGGCGACGGGAGCGGGGGAAACGGAGGGGGGGCACCGGCCCTATCGCCCTCGCGGTGCCGCCCGACCGCCGACGGCGGCGGCCAACGCGCGCGGCCGAAAGCCCAACACCCTGGCGTCCCCGGCCAGGAGCAACGGCGTGGCGAACGTGCCTCCCTCGTAGAGCGCCCGTGCCGCCTCCACGTCCGTGGTTACGTCGCGCGCGGGGAAGCGGCGATGAGCCCGGGTCCTCAAGCATGGTCCCCCGCCGGCGACGCGGCCTTCGGCCGGTCCGGAGATGGGGAGCGCCGGGGGTAGGCCCCGGCGCTCCCCGCCCCATGCCCCGCGGCGCCGCTACTCGACGAAGACGGAGCCCTTCATGTCGGGGTGGAACTCGCAGAAGTACTCGTAGGTGCCGGCCTCGTCGAAGGTCTCGCTGTAGCTGTCGCCCTGGTCGAGCTTGCCGGACTGCAGCACGTCGCGATCGCGGGCGGTCGCCGTGTGCGGCGCCGCGTCCCGGTTGGTCCAGGTGACCGTGCCGCCAACCGCGACCTCGACCAGGTCCGGGCCGTACGCGAAGTCCTGGACGTCGACGATCGCCGTCTCGTCATCCGCGGCGCTGGCCGCCGGGGTGCCCTCGTCGTCGCTCAAACCGTTCCCGCCGTCCCCGCTGTCCGGGGGCGTGATCCGCCAGATGGCGCCGGTCTCCGTCGGGAATTCGTACGGCACCTGGCCCTCGGCGGCGCGCGCCTGGTTGACCCGCGCCACGCCGTAGTCGACGACGTACATCGCCCCGTCGGGGCCGAACTTGACGTCGAACGGCCGCTCGATCCCCTCGCCCTGCGCGTCCTGCTCGGAGGCGGGACCGGGCTGGGCGTTGGAGACGAACGGTTCCACCTGCCCGCTCTCTGGGTCGATGCGCACGACCCGATAGCCCGGGCGCCCGTCCTGGAGCGGGTTGGTCTCCGGGGCCAGGTCGCCCCACTCCGCCACGAAGAGGTGCCCGGTCAAGTCGCCCCACGAGTCGGGCGCCACGTCGAGCTTGGTCGGGGACGACTGGTACTCGTGCAGGCCGAGGACGAGCGACGGGTCCGGTGCCTCCAGTCCGCTCGCGTCACGGTCGATCAGGAAGCCAAGCTCCTTGTCCTGCGGTTCGTCGCCGACGTACACCGGCGCCTGCAGGGAGTCGGGGACGTCGAACTTGGCGTCGGTCAGCGGCTCCAGTGCGGCCGAGTAATCGGGCCAGCCGTACCACGCGCCCTCCCGCACCCGGTACGTCGCCTCCGCCTCGTCCTCGACCGGGCGGGAGCCGCGCACGTCGTAGCTGTTCGCCGACGCGTACATCTCGCCGTCCGGGCTCCAAGCGAAGCCGATCACGTGGCGGAACCCCCAGGCGTGCATCTCCAGCGTCCCCTCGGGGTCGGCCGGGTCGAAGGCGAGGATCGAGCTGCCGCACTTCGCGGTGCCCTCGATCTCCTGGCCCGGCTCGGTCTCGGTGCCGAAGGGGACAAAGGCGCCGGTCAGGGTGGTGTCGTCGGGGTCCTCGGTCCGGAAGTCGGGCGTCTCGAAGTTCTGGCCGGTGAGCACGATATCCCGGCAGGCCGTGGTGTGGAGGTCGGGGCTCCGCTCGACGAAGGGGGCGTTGTCGAGGCCGACGACCGCCGAGTTGGTCGCGCCGCCGGTGGCCACGTACATCCGCCCGTCCGGCCCGAGCCGGATCTCGTCGAGGCTGTGCTCGGACTGGGCGTCGACGACGCCGCTGAACACCTGGGTGACCTCGCCGTCGGGCGTCACCCGGGAGACGGCGCCCGTCCGGTCGCGAGCGTCGCGGTGCGTGATGTAAAACGTCCCGTCGTGCCAGGTGGCCCCGACCACCGAGTCCGCGACCCCCTCGGCGGTGAGGTCGACGACCGGAGACGCCTTCCCGTCCTCGACGCGCAGGATACGGGCCGGCGGCGGCTCCTCCAGAAACTGGCCTCCCGCCTCCACCACGTACAGCCGATCCTGGTCGTCCCAAACGACGGATGTCGGGTAGGTGAGGCCGTCGACCACCTGCTCGATTTCGAACCCCTCGGGCAGCTCCACCAGCGGGAACCCGTCCTGCTGGGCCACCGCCTGCTGCGTCGGGAGCGCGGGCGCTGCTAGGAGGACGACGAGCATGAGGACCAAGGGCGCCGAAGTCTTGGATTTCATCGACCGTTCCTTTCCTTCTCCATGACGCCTTCCTCGTTTCGCCCGCTGGTGACGGGCTGCGGCGCCATCCTCGGCGCCTTCTACCGCCTCCGCTGAGGCCAGGGAGCCCGGGCCACGACGGGCGGTGCAGCGGCCCTGGTCCAGCCCGGCATCCCGGTTCGGCGCCGTCGATCGTGCCGGCGGCGGTCAGGACCCCGGTGCCTGGTCGGTGACGCGGGACGCGATAGGCGAGCGCGAACGCCACCCGACCGTGGCGGTCGTACAGGGCCAGGAGCGCCGCCGGGTCGCGGCGCACCACCGCTGGCATCAGGTCGTCGTCCCCGGTCTCGGCCACGAGCGCCCCCTCCCCCGATCCTACGACGCCAGCGGCCGCCCCGGATCAATGCCTTCACCGGCCGGACGGAAACCGTCGCGATGACCGGTAGGAGCGACGGAGCGGGAGCGCGCGCTGAGGTCTTGGCGAGGAGGGACGCCGGCGCAGCTAAAGACGACGTGGGTGGATCATCAGGACGTTCGGGACGCAACGCCTCCTTTCACTTCTCCGTCTCGGCGTCCTCGGGGGGCGAACGGCGCGGCAAGATCGAGGTCGATTAGCACGTCATGCCGGCGGCGCGGCGCGAGGCGGCCGACCTGATGGACCGCATCCTATCGCCCGAGGCATGAACCGGCTCACAAGAGGATGAGCTGCCCTGGTGGCCGTGACAGAATCCTCATCGGGGTCGCCGCCGTTCCTGAAGCGTCCGTACAGCATCGTAGATAGACAGACCGTGGTCGCCGACACCCCGAGTGTGGCGGCGCACCGCTAGCCGGCGCAGGCCAGGTTGGCGCCGACCCGCAGGCGCTCAGCTTCGGCGTAGAGCCGGTCGGCCTCTTCGTATTTCGCCACCGCGTTCCCGCCGCGTCCCTCGATCCGCAGGGCCGTCTGCAGCGCCGTCCACTGGCCCGCCAGGGCGTCGACGTAGGCCGCTGCCGCCGGCGGCGGGTCCGAATCCCGGACGGCCTGGACGAATCCAATGAGGGCCTCGGCCCGCTGCGCGTACTCGACGGTCCGCGGGTACGGGTCGGCGTTCGCGGTGGCGAGGAGGCCGTCGACCTCGGGCGCTAGCGCGTCCATCCGGTCCACCCACCCATTCCAGCCGGCGCAGTCGGCGGCGGAACCTCGGGTCGGGGTCCGTGCGCCGGCGGGCGAACGGGTCGGGGCGGCCGCGGCGTCGGCGCGGCGACGATGCGCTTCCTCCTCGCCGCCGCCGATCGGGCCGGCGCGCCGAAGGTCGTCCTCAGCGCCCAGACCCATGCCGAAGGGTTCTACCGCCGGCTCGGCTTCGTCCCCGCCGGCCAGCCGTTCTTGGTCAAGGGGATCGAGCACCGCTGGATGGCGCGGACCGGGACGCGATAGCGACCCCCCCCGAGGGCTACCCCAACAACAGAAGCAGGAGCCCTCCCACCACGGCGCCTCCAGAAGCGCCAGCCATGGCCAGCAACGTCCCGGTCCCCACGGCGGTGCCTCCGGTCCGGCGGCGGTGCAGCAGGATCGCGAGCACGAGTCCCTCCTTTCCCACGTATTCCTGTCCACCAGGAGAACATCGGCAGCCGATCACGCCCCGACGGCATCGGGGACACCGGTGATCGTTCCTCTCCCGGCGCCGGGCATCAGGCCGCAATCGTCGGCCGCCGCTCCCCGACCCGCGTCGCTCCCTCGAAGGCGTGGGCCAATTGCAGCACGCCGAGGTCGTCCTGGTGGCGGCCGACGATCTGGAGGCCGACCGGCAGCCCCTCGGGGGTGAAGCCGGCGGGGACGGAGATCGCCGGCAGACCCAGGACGGTGACGTCGGAGCAGGTCCGCATCCAGTCGATGTAGGTCGGCATCGGGACGCCGGCAACCTCCGTCGGGTACGGCACGTCGAGGTCGAACGGTGGCACCTGGGAGACGGGGAGGAGGAGGAACTCGTACCGCTCCAGAAAGCGCCGCGCGGTGTGGTAGAGCTCCGTCCGCCGCCGCTCGGCGCGGGCGAGCTGGGGGCCGGTCAGGCGCTGCCCCTCCTCGATGTTCCAGACGACGGTGTCCTTCATCTGGGATCGGTGCTCGGCCAGCTCGTCGCCGTGGCCCAGCTCAAAGCTCCAGGCGCGCCAGGCCTGGAACACCTCGCGCGCGCCGGCGAGGTCCGGCTCGGCTTCCTCGACGACGCACCCGAGGTCCGCGAAGACGCCGCGCTGCCCCTCCAGGACGGCCGTCACCCGGGGGTCGACCGGCAGCCCGCCGAGGTCGCGGCTCCAGGCGAGCCGGGTTCCCCGAAAATCCCGCCCCAGCGGCTGGGCGAACCGATCGCCCGGCTCCGCGATCGCGATCGGGGAGCGGGGGTCCGGCCCGCTGATCGCGCTCAGCATCAGGGCGACATCCGCCACCGTCCGCGCCATCGGCCCCTGGACGGAGAGGGGAAACCAGGCGGCCTGGGTCGGCCAGGAGGGGACGCGGCCGGGGGAGGGGCGGAAGCCGACGACGTTGCAATAGCCCGCCGGGTTGCGGAGCGACCCTCCCAGATCGCTGCCGTCGGCGAGCGGCTGCAGGCCGCAGGCGAGGGCGACGGCGGCGCCGCCGGAGCTGCCGCCGCAGGTCTTGCCCGGGTCGTACGGGTTGGGGGTCGCGCCGAAGACCGGGTTGAAGGTTTGGGAGCCGGCACCGAACTCCGGCGTGTTCGTCTTGCCGATCGTGATCGCGCCGGCCCCGCGCAGCCGCTCGACGATCAGCGCGTCCTGCTCCGGCACGTGGTCGGCGTAGATCGGCGAGCCGAAGGTGGTCCGGATGCCGTTCGTGGGCACCAGGTCCTTGTGGGCGATCGGCAATCCGTGGAGGGGACCGACCACACCACCGCGGGCGAGGGCGGCGTCGGCGGCGCGGGCGCCGTCCAGCGCCCGCTCCGGCACGAGGGTCACGATCGCGTTGACCCGCGGGTTGACCCGCTCGATCTGGGCGAGGTGCGCCTCCATCACCTCGACGGCGGAGAGCTCGCGGGCGCGGAGGCGGGCGACCAGCTCGGTCGCGGGGAGGAAGCAGATCTCGCTGGCGGGCATCGCTTCCCCCGGTTCCGCCCGCGGCCAGCGGCGGTCCCACCGCGGAACCGACGACCGCCGA
>CADCWL010000038.1 GCA_902806405.1 uncultured Thermomicrobiales bacterium
GACGCGGCCGGGGAAGATCTCGGTGAAGAGCTTCTCCTTGAAGGTGCGGACGACGGTCCGGATCTGGTCGAGGGCGACGACGTCTCGGTCGAGCGCCTTGGCGTCGTAGGCGAGGTCGTCGTCGAGGGCTTCCCAGCGGACGGCGCGGGTAGCGCGGTCGCGCTTGTCGACGTAGAGCCCGGCCTCGACCGTGGAGCCGGCCGCGGTGATCTGGGTGCGGATGGTGTAGACGTCGAAGTCGACGTTGACGCCGTCGGCGACGGCCTCGTCGTGGCCGTACTCCATCACGAGGTTCTGGCCGAAGTAGCCGAAGGTCTGCTTGGCCGGGGTGGCGGTGAGGCCGATCAAGGAGGCGTCGAAGTACTCCAGAACCTGGCGCCAGAGGCCGTAGATGGAGCGGTGGCACTCGTCGGTCACGACGACGTCGAACGTCTCGATCGGGATCCCGTCGTTGTAGGTGACGGGGAGAGGCTGGCGCCGGAGGGCGCCGGACCCCTCGAAGAGGGAGGTCTCTTCGTTACCGGGGTCGAAGTCGGCTTCGCCCTGGAGCATCGAGTAGAGGCGTTGGATCGTGGTGATGCAGACGCGGGCGACGGGGTCGATCCGGTTCGATTGGAGGAGCTGGACGTTGTAGAGCTCGGTGAACTTGCGGCCGTCGTCGGGGGTGGCGTACTGCTGGAACTCCTTGAGGGTTTGGCGGCCGAGGTTGGCGCGGTCGACGAGGAAGAGGACGCGCTCGGCGCCGGCGAACTTGATCAGGCGGTAGATGGCGGTGATCGCGGTGAAGGTCTTGCCGCTGCCGGTCGCCATCTGGATCAGGGCGCGGGGCTTATTGTCGCGCAGCGAGCGCTCCAGGTTGCGGACGGCCGTGAGCTGAGCGGGCCAGAGACCGGTCTCGTGGATGGCGGGCATGGTGTGAACACGGCCGCGAAGCGTGCGTCGGAGGGCGTCGTAGCCAGTGCGCGTCTCGGCCACCGCGGCCGGACCAGAGTCGACCCTGGGGTGGGCTCCGTTGGGGGAGGCGGCCCAGCGGAGCGCGGTGGCAGGTTGGTGGAAAGCGGAGACGGGGCGGCTGCGGGGATCGGGGTCGAGGCGGTTGGTGAAGCGGGTCTCGACGCCGGTCGTCTCGTAGAGGAAGGGGAGGGGGCGGACGGGCGCCTGGACCTTGTCCGGAAGGCCGTCCCCGTACTTGGCAGACTGGATCTCGACGCCGGTGAGGGTGGTGCCCTGCTTCTTGGCCTCGACGGCGCCCACTGCCTGGCCGTCGGCGAAGAGGAGGTAATCGGCCTCGCCGTAACCCTTCTTGAGGGCGAACTCGCGAACGGCGACGCCGGGGGCGGCCCAGAGGTTGAGGGCGTCGCGGTCCTGCACCTGCCAGCCGGCGGCAAGGAGGGCCGCGTCGATGCGCTCGCGGGCAAGGTCCTCGGGCGTGGGCATCGGCGGGAGCCCTCGGGGTCCGGCTGCGGGCCGAGTGACGCCCGGCTTCGGCAGATAAGACCGGTACTGTATCACCACCGGGACTGGATGAAACGAGGGAGCCGGGTCGACCGTCAGGGCGTGCCGGTGGTGATTGTGGAGCGATCGGGTGGCCCAGCGAGCGGGAGGACGAGGGTGAAGACGCTGCCCCGACCCTCCTCGCTGGCGACGTCGATCCGGCCGCCGTGGCGTTCGGCGAGGAGTCGAGCGCTGAAGAGCCCGAGCCCGAGGCCGGCGATCTCGCGGTTCTCCCCCGCGACGTTCGCGGCCCGGTAGAACTGGTCGAAGACGCGGGGCAGCTCGGCCGGGGGGATGCCAATGCCCTCGTCGCGGACCGTGAGCACCGCCTCGTCGCCGACGCGGACGATGCCGACGTCGATTCGGCCGCCGAGCGGGCTGTACTTCACGGCGTTGCCGAGCAGGTTGGCGACGATCTGCTCGATCCGGTCTTTGTCCCAGTGGCCGCGGACGGCGGCGGCGCCGTCGACGCGGAGGTCGTGGCGGTCGGTCAGGACGCTGGTGTTACGGACGAGCCCGGCGGTGAGGGCGAGGAGGTCGACGTCGGCGAGGGCGAGGGCGAGGGGTTGACCGAGCTGGAGGCGCGAGGTGTCGAGCAGCTGGTTGACGAGGCGATGCATCGCCGTCGCCTGCGCCTCGATCGCGGCGACGGCCTGACCTTCGCGGCCGCCGGCGCGACCGTCCGTCTTCCGTCGGAGGAGCTGCACCCATCCCTTGATCGAGGTCAGGGGGCTCCTCAGGTCGTGCGCCGCGGCGAGGAAGAACTCGTCCTTTCGCCGCTCGAAGGCGCGTTGATCCGTGACGTCGCGGGCGGTCAGGACCGAGCCGAGCCGGGCGCCGTCGCCGCCGACGACCGGCGCCGCGCTGCCCTGGGCGACGACCTCGGTGCCGTCCGGCCGCCGGATACGCCATTCGGCGTTGACGACGGTCTCGCCGCGGAGGACGGCTCGGGCGAGGGGAAGCTCGTCGGGCGGGTAGGGCAGGCCGTCGACGGTCAGCAGGCGGTAGGCGGCACGGTCGTCGTCGGCCCCCCCGCCGAGCTCGTGGACCCCGTAGAGGCGGCGGGCGGCGTCGTTGGCGAAGACGATGCGGCCGTCCGGGTCGGTGATGACCACGCCGTCGGCGATCTGGCCCAGCACCGCCGTCCGCTCGGCGGCGAGCCGCCGGATGCGGTCGCGCGAATCCGCCTGCTCCTGGAAGAGGCGGGCGTTGTCGATCGCGAGCGCGCCCCGATCCGCCAGCTCGAGCAGGAAGGCGCGGTCCGCAGCGAGGTACGGGCGCCCGGGAGCACCCCGCCAGGTCATGATCGTGCCGAGCAAGCCGTTTTGGCCGCAGAGCGGGCCGACCAGGACGCTCTGGATGCCGTAGCGGTCGAGGAACGGACGGAACTCCGGCTTGAGGCGGGCGCGCATCTCGTCCGGCGGGAGCGACGGGATCAGGAGCATCTCGCCCGATCGGACCACCTGCCCGACCAGACCGTCCGCGACGGGGTGGGTCGTGGCGCGGAGGATCTCCCAGAGATAGGCGAGCGCTTCGGGGTCCGGGTGGTAGGCACCGGCGGGGACGAAATGGGCGCCGTCCGGGGTCACGAGCCGGATGATGCAGCCGTCGCCGATCGCCTCGGCAACGAGCCGGGCAACCGTCTCCAGCACCGTGGAGAGGTCGGGGCCGGCCTCGGCGAAGGCGCGGGAGGCGGCGGCGAGGAGGGCGGTCTGCCGCTGCGCCGCCTCGGCGGCGGCCCGCGCCTCGCGCTCTCGGGCGAGGAGCTCGACGTCGTTGAGAGCGCCGGTGACGATCGCGGCAAAGTTGGCCAGGGCCTCGACGACCTCGTCCCGGATCGGCTGCCGCCCAAAGTGGGCGAGCACCCCGCGCAGTTCGTCGCCGAAGAGGAGGGGATAGGCGGCCATGGCGACGATGCCCTGGCGACGGGCCCAGTCGGCGTCGAACGGGTGATCGTCGGCGAAGGCGTCGAGCACCATCGGCCGGCGCCCGCGGGCGACGCGGGCGACGAGGTAGGGGGAGGTGGCGACGTCGAGATCGCCGCCTCCGGGACGGTCGTGCGGGGCGATCGCGCCGGCGCTGGCAAGGAGCCGGAGGGCGTTCGTCGCCGGGTCGTAGACCCACGCCCGGGCGATGGCCGCGTCGAAATCGGTGGCGAGGATGCCGACGGTCGTCCCCAGGATCGCGTCGCGATCGTGCACCTGGTTCAGCCGGGCCGCGGCGGCGGCCGAGGCGCGAAGGTAGCGGGTGACGTCGATCTGCCGTTCCAGCTCGATCCGGCCGGAGAGGTCGCGGAGGGTGCCGACGAAGAGGTCGCCGCCTCCGGGGAGGCGCACGGGGGAGATGGTCAGCTCGACGTCGACCTCGGTCCCGTCGCGCCGGAGCGCCGGAACGCGGACCGCGCCACCGATCAGCTTCGGGACGCGGGTCCGCAGGTAGCGGGCGAATCCGGCACGGTGCTGGTCGTGGAGCCGGGCGGGTTGGAGCGAGGTCAAGGGCCGGCCGAGGAGCTCCTCGGCCTGCCACCCCAGAAGCCGCTCCACCGCGCGGTTGGCGTAGACGATGCGGCCGGCGGCATCGACCGCGACGGTGGGATCGGCGAGGTGGTCGAGGATGAGGCGCTCGTCGAGCGCCGGGACGGGTGGGGATGCCATGCCGGTCTTCCTCACTCCGCGCCGGGTCAGGACTCGCTTCGCCGGCTCCTCTCCGGCAACCGTGAAGCGTAGCCGATCCGCGATCGGGATCGGGTGCGGGGACGACTACGCCGCGACGCCCCCTCCCACGAGCCGCCGGAGCACCGTCGGCAGGATGCCGCCGTTCCGGTAGTAGTCGACCTCGACGGGGGAATCGACGCGGGCGATGGCGCGGAACTCGCCGGCGGTGCCGTCCGCGCGCGTGTAGGTGATCGGCAACTCCTGGCGGGGGGAGAGGCCGTCGGCGATGCCGACGATGGCGAAGGTCTCCTCGCCGGTCAGGCCAAGGCTCTGGGTGGTGTCGCCGGGGCGGAACTGCAGGGGAAGGACGCCCATGCCGACGAGGTTGCTCCGGTGAATCCGCTCGTAGCTCTCCGCGAGGACGGCGCGGACGCCGAGCAGGAGGGTGCCCTTGGCGGCCCAGTCCCGGGAGGAGCCGGTGCCGTACTCCTTGCCGGCGATGATGAGCAGCGGCGTCCCCTCGGCCTGGTAGCGCATCGAGGCGTCGTAGATGCTCGTCTCCTCGCCGGAGGGGAGATGGATCGTGCGGTTCCCCTCCTTGCCGGGGGTGAGCAGGTTCCGGAGGCGGATGTTGCCGAAGGTGCCGCGGATCATCACCTCGTGGTTGCCGCGGCGGGAGCCGAACGAGTTGAACTCGTACGGCTTCACGCCCTGCTCGATCAGGTACCGGCCGGCGGGGCCGTCTTTGGGGATCGAGCCGGCCGGGGAGATGTGGTCGGTGGTGACGGAGTCGCCGAGGAGGGCGAGGACGCGGGCCCCGGAAACATCAGAGAGGGGCGCGGGCTCCGGCGAGAGATCCTGGAAGTAGGGAGGCTCCTGGACGTAGGTGGAGTCGCTCTCCCACTCGTAGAGGTGGCCGTCGGGGACGGGGAGCCCCTGCCAGCGCTCGTCGCCGGCGAAGACGGTCTTGTACTCCTGCCGGAACATGTCGGGGTCGACGGCGCCGTCGATGGCGGACTGCACGTCCTCCTGGCTGGGCCAGAGGTCCTTGAGGTAGACCGGCTCTCCGTTCGGGTCGGTGCCGACCGGGTCCCGGTTGAGGTTGATGTCGACGGTGCCGGCGAGGGCGTAGGCGACGACAAGGGGGGGCGAGGCGAGGAAGCTGGCGCGGACGTGGGGGTGGATGCGCCCCTCGAAGTTGCGGTTCCCGGAGAGGACGGCGGCGACGACGAGCTCGTGCTCGTCGACGGCGGCGGCCACCTCCGCCGGGAGGGGACCGCTGTTGCCGATGCAGGTGGTGCAGCCGTAGCCGACGACGTGGAAGCCGAGTGCCTCCAGGTAGGGCAGGAGGCCGGCCTTCTGCAGGTAGCGGGTAACGACCTGCGAGCCGGGCGCGAGGCTCGTCTTGACGTAGGCGGGGACATCGAGGCCGCGCTCGACGGCGTTCTTGGCGAGGAGGCCGGCGCCGAGCATCACCGACGGGTTCGAGGTGTTGGTGCAGGAGGTGATCGCGGCGATCGCCACCGAACCATGGTGGAGGGGCGTGCGGCTGCCCTCGATCTCGATCGAGGCGTCGCCGACGTGGGGGCGCGAGGCGTGGCCGTTGTGGGCGTTGTGGCCGTTGTCGCCGTTCTGGCCGTCCGCGGCGACGGCGGCGAGGGCGCCTCCCTCGTCCTCCAGCCGCTCCAGGCCGGCCTCTTCGACCTCGTCGGCGGCGTCGCCGAAGGTCGATTTGTAGGCGGCGCGGAAGGTGCGGCGGAGCTCGCCGATCGGGACGCGGTCCTGGGGACGGCGGGGTCCGGCGACGCTGGGGCGGACCGAGCGCAGCTCGAGCTCGAGGAGCTCGTTGAAGGCGGGGTCGGGTGTCTCGTCGGTCCGGAAGAGCGTCTGCTCCTTGCAGTAGCGCTCGACGAGATCGATCTGCTCCTCGGTGCGGCCGGTCAGGGCCAGGTAGCGCAGCGTCTCGGCGTCGACCGGGAAGAGGGCGGCGGTGGCGCCGTACTCGGGCGCCATGTTCGCGATGGTCGCGCGGTCGGCGAGGGTCAGGTTGGAGAGGCCGGCGCCGCAGAACTCAACGAAGCGTCCGACGACGCCGTGCTGGCGGAGCATCTCGGTGACGGCGAGGACGAGGTCGGTCGCGGTTGCGCCCTGGCGAAGCCCCCCGGTGAGACGGACGCCGACGACCTCCGGCGAGAGCTGGTAGAGGGGCTGGCCGAGGAGGACGGCCTCCGCCTCGATGCCGCCGACGCCCCAGCCGAGGACGCCGAGGCCGTTGATCATCGTGGTGTGGGAGTCGGTGCCGACGAGGGTGTCGGGGAAGGCGACCGTCTCGGCGCCGACCTGGCGCGTCTGGACGACGCCGGCCAGGAACTCCAGGTTCACCTGGTGGACGATGCCGGTGCCGGGCGGGACAACCCGGAAGTTCTGGAAGGTCTGCTGCCCCCACCGCAGGAGCGAGTAGCGCTCCCGGTTCCGCTCGTACTCGAGGTCGACGTTGCGGGCGAAGGCGATGGTGGTACCGAAGCGATCGACCTGGACGGAGTGGTCGATGACGAGGTCGGCCGGGACGAGCGGGTTGATGCGGGTCACGTCGGCGCCGAGGCGGGCGACGGCGGAGCGCATCGCGGCGAGGTCGACGATGGCGGGGACGCCGGTGAAGTCCTGGAGCACGACGCGGCTCGGCAGGAAGGGGAGCTCGAACGCCTCCCCTTCCCCGCTCGGTGCCGGGCGCCAGCGCCCGAGGGCCTCGACGACGGACGGGTCCACGAACTCGCCGCCGGCGTTGCGGAGGGCGTTCTCCAGCAGGATGCGGACGGTGAAGGGGAGGCGATCAAGGTCGGCCAGGCCGCGCTCCGCGAGCGCGCCGAGCCGGTAGTAGGCGACCGTCGTGCCCTGGGACGTGGTGAGGGTGGCCCGCGCCCCAAAAGGGTCCGGGCGGGCGGCGGCGACCATCTGGTCCATGGCGGTAGGGTCCTCTCGGCGTCGGACGCGGCGCTGGGGAACCGTCGCGGCGGACGGGGTCGTCTCCGGCTGCGCCTGCATCCCGCGACGCGCTCGGGCGTCTGCGCCCGGCGGTGGGTGGATGCCCCTAGTTTAAGCCAAAGCGCAGCGGCGTGGAGGCGATGCGCGGGCACGCCCGATCCGGGCGGAGACAAACGGGAGGGGCGGCCTCCGTTGGCCGCCCCTCCCGGTGATGCCGCGTCGTCTCTTGCGCCGGGCCCGCTACGGGACGACCTCGACGCGGGTGCCGAGGCCGGCCCAGCCGTAGAGCCAGGCGGCGGCATCCATCGGCAGGTTGACGCAGCCGTGGCTCATCGGCGCGCCGAAATTGTTGTGCCAGTAGGTGCCGTGGATGGCGTGGCCGCGGTCGGTGAAGTACATCACGCTCGGGACGTCGGGCACGTTGTACGACTCGCCGCCGATGACGCCCGCCATCGTCTGCGACTCGAGCTTCGAGAGGACGTTGTAGGAGCCGAGCGGGGTGTCGAACCCCTCCTTGCCGGTGCTGATCAGGCCCTCCCAGACGGCCACGTCCCCCTGATAGGCGGTCATGTACTGCCCGCCGATGCTGACCTCGATCCACCGCTCGGCGTTCGGGTCGAGCTCCGGGGCCGACGGCCGGGCCGAGGGGGTTGGGGCGGGCGGCACGAAGAGCTCTTCGCTGTAGACGGGAAGGTCCCCCTGGGCAACGGGGGCGGTGTCGAGGCCGCGACGAGCGGCGACCAGCTCGCCGGCCGGGAGGAGGTAGGGGGAGCCGCCGGCCTCCTGGGCAACCTTGCCGCGCTGGAAGACCTGAAAGGTGACGTCGCCGACCTCGTACGCCTCGCTGAGGGGGCTGCCGAGGAACGTCTCGGCGCCGGTCGCCTCCCAGAAGGCCAGGAGCTCGCCGCCGACGCCGTGCCCCGTCTCCGGGAAAAAGCGGTACGCGGCATCGTCGGGGGCGACGGGCTCGGCGGAGAGGGGCATCCAGGCACGGACGGCGGCCGCGATCTCGGCCGCGGGGCCGCCGTCGCCGGGGAGGCCGCGCCGGAGAAGGAGGGGGCGCATCTCCTCCCCGAGGTCGCCGAAGCGGACGACGTTGCCCGACGAGTCCTCCGGCCAGTACTCGAGGCGGGCGTACCCGTAGTACTGGACGATCCGACCGTCCTCCTCCATCTCGGGGGTGATCGGGTAGCCGAAGCCGTTCGCGCCGCCCCAGCCCCGCCAGAGGTCGAGGAAGACGCCGTCGACGGAGTGCCCGGTTTCGGGGACGTAGACGGTCTCGGGCGGGGCCCAATCGGCGAGCAAGGCGGTGCCGGAGGCCCCGGAGGGGGGAGGGGCCGACTCGGCCGGGAGCATGCCCGGGAGTTCGTCCTCCTCGCCAATGGGCAACGCGGGGTCGGGCAACGCCGGATCGATTGGCTCGCGGTCGACCGCCGCATCTGTCCCGTCGCCGATAGGAACGATCGGCGGTTCGTCCCCCTGGGCGCGCGCCGGCGCGGCGAGCGGCAGGAGGAGCGTCAGGACGATCAGGAGCGCGACGCCGATCCCACCGGGCGACACGCGCGGTCGGCTCGCCCGCCGCCCGAACCTTTTGCCGGTCGGCCCTCTGCGCGGTCCCATGTCCCATCTCCCCGTCGTTCGTCCGGCGGGACGCAGCCGCCGCTCGCTGCGCTGCCGCCGCTGCGCCATCACCGACAACAACGCGCCGCACCGCCGAGGCGTTTCCGCGCACGGACGGTGCGGCGACGACCCGCTTGTCAACATCGAGCATACCGAACAGGCCGACATACCGCAATCCTCATCGACTGTACGGACGTCGAATGAGCGTCCGTCGTGATGGGGAAAGACGATCGGGTCTCACTTGTGCCAAATTGGCACGCTACGGACCGGGCTCGAGCGCGAAGGTGAGGCTAAGGTCGAGCGCGGGGGCAGAGTGGGTAAGGGCGCCAACGGAGATGAGGTCGACGCCGGTCCGGGCGACGGCATGGACGGTCTCCAACGTGACGCTGCCGGAGGCTTCGAGGAGGGCACGACCGGCAACGTGGTCGACGGCGCGGCCCATCTCGGCCGGGTCCATGTTGTCGAGGAGGATGACGTCGGCGCCGGCGGCGAGGGCTTCGACGGCTTCGTCCAGGGTCGTCACCTCGACCTCGATCCGGAGGGTGTGGGGGGCAGCGGCGCGCGCTCGGCGAACGGCCTGGGTGACGCGGTCGGCCCCGCCGACGGCGGCGAGGTGGTTGTCCTTGATCAGGACGCCGTCGCCGAGGCCGAAGCGGTGATTGTGGCCGCCGCCGTGGCGGACCGCGGCCTTCTCCAGCTCCCGCAGGCCGGGGGTCGTCTTGCGGGTGTCGATGATGCGGGCCCGGGTGCCGACGACCGCCGCGACGTAGCGGGCGGTCTCGGTGGCGACGCCGGAGAGGCGTTGGAGGAGGTTGAGCGCGACACGCTCGGCGGCGAGGAGGGAGCGCGCGGGGCCGGCGACCTCGGCGACGACGGTCCCCGTCCGGACGGTCTCACCGTCGGCGAGCAGGGGCCGGAATCGGACGGCGGGGTCGACGCGGGCGAAGACGGCGGCCGCGACGGGGAGGCCGGAGAGGGTGCCGGGCGCCTTGGCCACGATGACCCCGCGGGCCGCAACCTCCGGCGGGACGGTGACGCGACTGGTCACGTCGCCGCCGCGGAGATCTTCGGCGAGGGCGAGGGCAACGATCGGGTCCCAGGAGGCGGGAAAGGGGGTATCGGGGGTGGTCATCGTGCCGGCTCCGGCAAGCCCCCACCCCCAGCGCCCCGCCCCTGCGAGGGAGAGGCGAGCACCCGCAGCGGTTGGGGACCGGTGATCTGAGGGCGGGGGGCGTGCCAGCCGAGGCGGTAGCGCAACGTTCCACCGGGGTGGCGGCGCTTCCCGACGAGTTTGAAGCCGACCGCCTGATAGAAGCCGAGCGCGTCGCCGTCGGTCTCGGCGACGAGGGGGCGCTTGGCGGCGCGGCGCAGGGCGTCTTTCAGACAGGCGCGGCCGTGGCCCCGGCGGCGATGGTCGGGAGCGACCGCGAGCCAGGCGACCTCGCGGGCCATCGGCACGGATCGCAGCGCGTAGACGGCGACGAGGACCCCGTCGACGAGGCGGCCGAAGATCTCCGTCTCGGGGTCGTTCCGCGCCGCAGACAGGGCCGCCGCGCCGGCCTCGACCGAACCCTCGCCGGTGGCGGCGGCCAGGATCGCCACGGCGCCCCCGTCGGCGGCGGGGTCGAGCGGGGCGATCGACTCGTCCCGCTCGACCTCGACGGGCGGGGCAGGGTCCGTCGCCGCGGGACGGTCCGTCATCCGATCTTGAGGAGGTCGGCGAAGGGCTGGGGATCGCTGTAGGGGCCGACGAGGGCGAGGCTGAGCTTCTCCTCCCGGAAGAGCTCGACGGCGAGCTCCCGGACCTCCTCGGCGGTGACGGCCTCGATCTTCTCCATCACCTGCTCGGGGGTTTTGATCTCGCCGTAGGTCGCCTCCTGGCTGCCGATCCAAGAGGCCACGGAGCGGCTGTCCTCGAGGCCCATCAGGAGGCGGCCCTTGCGGAGCTCCTTGGTCCGGCGGAGCTCGTCCGCGGGGACCGGCTCGTGGACCAGCTTGCGCAGCTCCTCGACGATGGCGCCGACCGTCTCCTCGACCCGCTCCAGGTCGGTGCCGGCGTAGACGACGCCCTGGCCGACGTCGGCGTAGGGGCGGAAGTAGCCGTAGACGGAATAGACGAGGCCGCGCTTCTCCCGGATCTCCTGGAAGAGGCGGGAGCTCATGCCGGAGGAGAGCACGGCCTCGATCGTCGACTGCACGTAGCGGCGCTCGGTCGAGTAGGGCAGGGCCGGCATCGAGAGGCAGAGGTGGGCCTGCTCCGTCTCCCGCTCGACGAGGCGGACGCGGGCGGCGTCCTGGGCGGCCACGGTCGGCGCGAACTCGTCCGGCCGCTCGGGCTTGGCGAGGTCGCCGAAGTGCTCCTCGGTGAGGGCCACAACCTCCTCGTGGCGGACCTCGCCGCCGGCGGCGACGACGAGCCGGTCCGGGCCGTAGTTGCGGCGCCAGTAGCCGACCATCGCCTCGCGGTCGACGGCACCGACCGTCTGCTCCGAGCCGGCGATGGAGCGGCCGACCGCCTCCTCGCCCCAGACGACCTCGTCGATCACCTCGTGGACGACGTCCTCCGGCGAGTCCTGGATGGAGCGGATCTCCTCGATGATCACCGAGCGCTCCTTGTCGAGCTCGGCGGTATCGATCACGGAGTTGCGCTGGATGTCGGCGAGGACGTCGTAGGCGGAGGCGAAGTGGGTGCTCGGGGTCTTGCACCAGTAGGTGGTCGATTCGCGGCCGGTGGCCGCGTTGAGGACGCCGCCGACCCCCTCGATCTCCTGCGAGATCTGCATCGGGTCGGGGCGGCGCTCGGTCCCCTTGAAGAGCATGTGCTCGAGAAAGTGGGAGATGCCGGCGACCGGGGCCGGCTCGTAGCGGGAGCCGACGCCGTAGTAGAAGATCAGGCTCGCCGATTTGACGCCGGTCATCGGGCCGGTGACGACGCGGACGCCGTTCGGCAGGGTCGTCTTGTGGTAGGGGGACGGGACGGACAAGAGGGAAACTCCTTGCGGGATCTCTACCAAAAGCTTTGCGCGTCTACCGCATCGACCGGCGCTCGACGTTCGGCGCAGGCGACACCCAAGATCGGTATTGTAGGGGCAAGACGTGCTCGGCGGTGCGGGGCGCAGGGGTGGCGACTACGGAGGGAGGATCGCGGGATGGAGCCAACCGTGGCGAAGGTGGGAGAGCTGTACCGGGCGGCGCACGCGGGGTTGCGGGAGCAGGTCCGGGGGTTGGACGCGGTGGCGCTGAACTGGGCGCCCGCGCCGGGGACGAACTCGATCGCGGCGCTGGTGGTCCACACCCTCGGATCGGAGGAGGAGGTGCTGCGGGCGGTCGCCGGGGTGCCGGGAAACCGCGACCGGGACGAAGAGTTCCGGGCGGAGGCGGCGTCCGCCGACGAACTCCTGCGACGGCTCGACGCGGGGGACGCGCTGCTCGCGGAGCTCGCGGCGCGGATCACGGCCGACGACCTGGCCGCGATCAGGCCGCGGGGCGACCGGCCGCCGCAGACGGGGCTGCACTGGCTGCTGACGAACTACGGGCACGCGCGGGAACACCTGGCGCACGTGGAACTGACGAAGCAGCTGTACGAGGCGGGGGCAGGAGCTGCGGCGCGGCAGTGATTCCGGGCCACCGCCTGAAGGCCGGCCCCACCCGGGGGAGACGCGCGAGTCCGATCCGTGGGGCCGCGTAGGCGCCGGGCACGGACGCTACCCGCCGTGACGCGGCGGCCGGAACCGGCGAGCGGACGGGAGCGGGGGATCGTTCGGGGCAACGGCCTCAGGTCGTCATCTCCGGGAGCAGCCGGGCCAGGGCGGAGATCAACGCGTCGGCGTCGTCACGGGTGTTGTAAACCTGAACGGAGACGCGGATCAGCGGGCCGCTGGACCATCTCGTGAGCGGGACTTCGATCCGGTACTCATCGTAGAGGCGACGCTTGAGTGCCGGGGCATCGAGCGGCGGGAGGGGAGAGGCGACCATCTGGGCGAACCAGGGCCAGCCATCGGCCGACGGCTCGCAGGAGATGGGGGGGAGGCCGGTCAGGTCTTCGAGACGGGCCCGGGTCTCGGCGGCGAGCAGGTGGCAGGCGCGGCGGACGGACGGCCAGTCGTGGGCGGCTTGGAAGTCGATGGCCGCGGGGACGGCGAGGAAGGCTGCGAGGTCGCGGGTGCCCTGCCACTGATTACGGCTGAGGAAGGTGCGGTCGGGACGGTGGTTGCTGCTCCCCTCGATCCAGCCCCAGCTGACGATCATCGACTCCATCCAGGCCTGCTGGTCCGGCCGGACGTGGAGGAAAGCAGACCCTTTGGGGGCGCAGAGCCACTTGTGGCAGTTGCCGGCGTAGACGTCGGCGCCGATCGCCGCGAGATCGAGCGGAATCTGGCCGGGGGCGTGGGCGCCGTCGACGACGGAGAGGATGCCCGCCTCGCGGGCGCGGCGGCAGAGCTCGGCGACCGGCAAGGTGAGGGCGGTGCCCGAGGTGATGTGGCTGAGGAAGAGGACCTTGGTCCGGGGCGTGACGCCGGCCCAGATGGCGTCGGCAACCGCCGCGGGCGCGTCGACCGGAAGGGGGACGGGCTGGCGCACGTAGCGGGCGCCGACCCGGGCGCAGACGTGCTGCCAGGTCTGGTCGAGCGCGCCGTACTCGAGGTCGGTTGAGAGGACTTCGTCGTCCGCGGCCAGGGGGAGGGAGCGGGCGACGACGTTGAGGCCGGAGGTCGCGTTTGGGACGAAGACGAGGTCGTCTGCGTCGGCGCCGAGGTAGGCGGCGAGGCGCTCCCGGGCGGCGTCGAGCAAGCCGTCGCTGCGGCGCCCGAGGAACGCGACCGGTTGCCGCTCCAGCTCCCGCTGCCACCGCTGGTACTCGTCGAAGACCGGTGCGGGGCAGGCTCCGAAGGAGCCGTGGTTGAGGAAGACCACGTCCGGGTCGAGGAGGAACTGGTCGCGGAGGGGCACCGGTCTTCACCTCACGGCTGGATGGGGACGAGGGATCGGGAGTTAGGGCCGTCGCTTCGAGGTCGGCGTCGCCCGACGGACGGGACCGGCCGCCCCGGCGACAGAGCGGACGTCCCCCGCCATTGTGACGGCCCGCACCCATGCGGCCGTCACCGACCCCCGGCGGCTCTGTAACCGCGCCTTCTTCGGCAACCGCGCCCACCCCGGCTCAAAGCGAGGAACGCCACAGGGGCCAAGAGTGTCGGCGGGCCGCGGAGATGGCCTACATTCCGGCAGAGGATCCCCGAATTGGTCGGCAGCCAGGGAGCGAACGGTCGCGGAGCGTCGCGCCCGCCCCGCCATTTCGGCGGAGCGGCCGCGACGAGGGAGGGTTAGCCCTCTCGGCCCTCGGGCGCGTCCGCGCCGATGTAGAGGCCCTCGGGGACAGTGCTAGTGCAGGAGTATCCCGGCCAGTGCATGCTGCTGATGCCGTTCTCGTCGGGGGCGATGAAGTCGCCCTTGAGCCACGGCTTGATCAGCTGGACCGGCGTCTCGTGGTAGACGAACACGCCGGGCACGTCCTCGACCAGGATGCGCTCGACCTCCTGGAACATCGTCAGCCGCTGCTGGGGGTCGCCGACGAAGGAGGCCGCCTCATCGAGACCGGTGTCGAACGCCTCGTTCACCCAGGAGTGGCGGCCGCCGGAGTGCCAGACGCCGAGCATGTTCGCGGGGTCGAGGAAGTCCATCCCGTAGGAGACGTAGCCGAAGAGGATCTCGGTCGGCTTGGCGTTGAGCGCGGCGGTGAAGCCCTGCTGGTCCTTCGCCGCGATCTCGACGTCGATCCCGAGGTTCTCTTTGATCATCGAGGCCATCGCCCCGGCCACCCCCTGATCGAGGGGGGAAGGGGCGCGCAGCCACATCTCCTGGGCCGGGAAGCCTTCGCCCTCCGGGAAGCCGGCCTCGGCGAGGAGCTGCTTGGCGAGCGCCGGGTCGAACTTCTGGATCTCCTTGAGGGCGTCCCCGTTCGCGGCGGGGAAGCCCGGGGCGAGCCACGAGTAGGCCGGGGCGCCGGCGGGTCCGAGGATCTGGCTGGCGATCGCCTCGCGGTCGATCGCGTGGGAGAACGCCTGGCGGACCTTGATGTTGTCGAACGGCGCCTTCGTCACGTCGAAGAAGAGGTAGAAGCAGCGGAAGTCGCCGACGCCGGAGTGGACCTGCGACGCCTTCTCCGGGTCGTCCTGCATCAGCTTGAGCTGGGCGGGCGCCGGCTTGTTCATGAAGTCGACTTCGTCGTTCTCGTACATGGTGAAGAAGGCGTCGGGGGCGGCGAGCTTAACGATCACCTTGTTGACCGGGACCTTGAGCTGCCCCGTGTACTGCTCGTTGCGGACGTAGACGATCCGCTGGTCTCGCTGCCACTCCGAGAGGATGAACGGCCCGGCGGAGACGGCGGTCTCCGGGTTGGTGTTGTAGAGCGGCCCGTGCTCGGCCAGGGCCTTGGCCGAAAGGGGAAGCGAGTAGAGGAGCTTGGCCGGCATGTAGGGTGCCGGCTCCTCCGACTCGAAGATCAGGGTCTGGGCGTCCGGACCCTGGCGGACGCCGATCTGGTCGGTCGGCACCGCGCCTTCGAGCGCCTGGTTCCAGTTCTTGATCGTCCCCTGGCTCGCCCAGAACCAGGAGAAGTCCCAGGCGTGGCCCGGATCGGCGGCGTAGCGGAAGGTCGCGATCCAGTCCTCGGCGGTGACGGGGGTGCCGTCGCTCCAAACGAGGTTCGGATCGAGCCGGAACGTCCAGGTTCGGCCATCCTCGCTGCCGCTCCACTCCAGGGCGGCGGCCGGAATCAGCTCGAAGTTCTTGTTGAGGCGGATCAGCGGGTCGCTGAAGAGGTCGGACGCGGCCTCGGACGGTCGCTCGTAAACCTGCTCGTAGAAGTCGAGGACCTTGGCGATGGAGACGTTGTCCGGCGCGACGTAGACCTGCCGTTCCGGCGGGGCGGCGTCCGGCGGCAGCGCCGGCACCGCCTGGCCCGCGGGCGCGGCGGCGGGGACGGCGGCAGCGGGGGAAGCGATGGCGTTTCTCGGGCCGACGCCGACCGCACCCGCGGCCGCGGCGCCCGCCGCCGCGCCGAGCAGGGTCCGCCGCCGGAGGCGGTGTCCGAGCGGGTCGGGCGGCACCGATGCCGGGTCGGGAATGGGAGCGGGCGTGCGATCCTCGGAACCGGTCGACATCGACGGTCTCCTCTCTTCGGTCTGACCACCGCCCGCCCATCCGTGGCGCGACGGTGCACGGAGCGCACTCAATTCTGGCGCGGGTCGAGCGCGTCGCGCAAACCGTCGCCGACGAAGGTGAATCCAAGCATCACCAGCGCGATCGCGAGCGTCGGGAAAAGGCCGAGGTGCCAATAGGGGCGGATGTAGGTGGCGCTCTCGCCGACCATCCGGCCGAGGCTCGGCGTCGGCTCGTTGATCCCGATCCCGAGGAAGCTCAGGCCCGCCTCGGTGAAGATCGCCGTCGGGATAGCAAGGGTGACGGCGACGATGAGGGGAGCCAGCGCGTTCGGCAGGAGGTGGCGGACCGCGATCGACGTCTCGGTGGCGCCGATGCTCCGCGCCGCGGCGACGTACTCCTGTTCGCGCAGCGTCAGCAACTGGGCGCGGAGGAGTCGGCAGAGAGTGACCCAGCTCGTGAGGCCGATCACGAGGATCACGTTGGCGACGCCGCTGCCGACGACCGAGATCAGGAAGATCGCGAAGAGGATGCCGGGGAAGGCGGTCATCACCTCGACGACCCGCATCACGGCGAAGTCGGCGAGACCGCCGCGGAGCCCCGCCAGCAAGCCGAGGGGAAAGCCGACGGCGCAGGCGAGGGCGACCGCGGCGACGCCGACGAAGAGGGACGTCCGGACGCCGTAGAGCATCCGGCTCAGGTAGTCGTGGCCGATCGTGTCGGTGCCGAGCGGGTAGGCGCGGCTGGGAAACTGGTTGGCGGCCATCAGGTCGGCGAAGTCGTAGGGCGTGGGGGCGAGGATCGGGGCCAAGACTCCGGCCAGGATCAGGAACAGGCTGAGCAGGAAGCCGGCCATGGCGAGGCGGTGACGGAGGAAGCGGCGCGTCGCGTAGTAGGCGTTGCCGTGGGCGACCGGCGCCGACCGGCGCAGTGCACCAGCCGAGGTGCGGGCCAGCGTGGAGGGAGTGGCCATCGCCGGCCTCTACCGGGCCGCGCCGCCACTGAGGCGGATACGGGGGTCGAGAACGGTGTAGAGGAGGTCGGTCAGGAGATAGGTGATGCCCCAGAGGGTGGCGACGAGGAGGACGAGGGCGAGGATCATCGGGTAGTCGCGGCTGGAGGTGGAGGTGACGAAGAAGCGGCCGAGACCGGGGATGCGGAAGGCGGCCTCGATGAAGATCGATCCGGTCAGGATGTTCGGGATCTCCGGCAGGAGGATGGTGACGAAGGGGATCAGGGAGTTGCGGACGATGTGCGCGGAGAGGACCCGGCGCTCCCCCAGGCCCTTCGCCCGTGCCGTCCGCACGTAGTCGGCGCGCATCGCTTCCAGCAGGCTGGCGCGGGTGTAGCGGGCGACGAGCGCGGTCGGCGCCAGCGCGTAGGCGAGGACCGGCAGGACGTAGTGCTTCGGCTCGCCCCAGCCGCCCGGAGGGAGCCAGTCGAAGCGGACGCTGAAGAGGAGCACCAGCCAGAGCGCGATCACGAAGTTTGGCACGACCAGGCCCAGGGTGGCGGTGAAGGTGACGGCGTAGTCGAGCCAGGTGTTCTGCCGCAGGGCGGAGACGACGCCGAGGAGGGTGCCGAGGGTGAAGGCGAGGAGGATCGTCGGCACCCCGATCTTGATCGTGACCGGCCAGGCCCGCGCGATCAAGCCCGTCACCGTCTCGGTCGGGCTCTGAAAGGGGACGCCGAAGTCGCCGCGGACGGCGTGGGACATGTAGCGCAGGTACTGCTCCCAGAGGGGGCCGTCGAGGCCGTACTTGCGGAGCTGGGCGAGGCGGGTCGCCTCGGGGAGGCGGCGCTCCGTGACGTCGAAGGGGCCGCCGGGGACGGCGTGCATCAGCAGAAAGGCGATCACCGAGACGGCGACCAGGACGAAGAGGAGGCTGACGAGGCGCCCGAGGACGTAGCGGGCCACGCGATCCCTCCCGGGGCGTCGTTCGGCGCAGGGTAAGCAGGCGGTAAACTACCAAAACGTGAACGGCTCCGCTCGGCGCCGCGGCGGTGCGGCCGTCGCCTAGGCTGCGCCGGCGACGAAGGGGTGAGGACGATGGCAACCACGACCGAGACGACGCTGGTCCGCGGCGCGTGTCCCCACGACTGCCCCGACACCTGCGCGACCGTGGTCGAGGTGCGCGACGGGCGGGCCGTCGGCTTCTCGGGGCAGGCCGGGCACCCGATGACGCAGGGGTGGCTCTGCGCCAAGGTCAGGCCCTACCTGGAGCGGGTCTACGCCCCGGATCGGCTCCAATATCCCCTGCGACGGGTCGGGCCGAAAGGGGCCGACCGCTGGCAGCGGGTCTCCTGGGACGAGGCGATCGCCGAGATCACCGGCCGCTGGCGGGGGATCATTGCCGAGCACGGGGCGGCGGCGATCCTCCCCTACTCCTACAGCGGGACGCTCGGTCTGCTCCAGCTCGCGATCTGCAACACGCGCCTCTGGAATCGGATGGGGGCGAGCGGTCTGGAGCGCTCCATCTGCGGGGCAGCGGCGGAGGCGGCGGTCAACGCGACGCTGGGGGCGCGCCTGGCGCCGAATCCGAGCGACGTCCGGCACAGCCGGTTGGTCTTGATCTGGGGCCACAATCCGGCCAGCACCAGCCCCCATTACCTCCCCTTTTTGCGGCAGGCGCAGCGGGACGGCGCCCACGTCGTGGTGATCGACCCGCGGCGAACGCTGACCGCACGCTCGGCCGACGAGCACCTGCGGCCGAAGCCGGCGACCGACGGCGCGCTCGCGCTCGGCTTAATGCACGTTCTCTTTGCCGAGGGGCTGCACGATGAGGCATGGCTGCGGACGCACAGCCTGGGCTGGGAGGCGCTGCGGGAGCGGGCGGGCGCGTTTCCGCCGGAGCGGGTGGCGGCGATCACGGGGCTTTCGGCCGAGACGATCGTGGCCTTGGCGCGGCGCTATGGCACGACCAAGCCGGCCCTGCTGAAGTTTGCGGACGGGGTCCAGCGCCACGGAAACGGGGGACAGACGGCGCGGGCACTGGCCTGCCTGCCGGCGGTGGTCGGCCAGATCGGGGTCCGCGGCGGCGGCCTCGCCTACTCGACCAGCGGTTACGTCGGGTGGGACGCGGAGGCCGTCGGGCACGCCTCGGAATGCCCGCCGACCCCACGGTCGATCAACATGAACCGGCTCGGGGCGGCTTTGACCGGCGAGGCACAGGATCCGCCCGTGAAGGCGCTCTACGTCTTCTGCGCGAACCCGGTCGGGGCAACGCCGAACGCGGGGTTGATCGTGCGCGGCCTGGAACGGGACGACCTCTTCACGGTCGTCCACGAGCAGTTCATGACCGACACCGCGCGCCACGCCGACCTCGTGCTGCCGGCGACGACGCAGCTTGAGCAGACGGACCTGCACAAGCCGTACGGGCACCGCCACCTCCAGTACAACGCGCCGGCGATCGCCCCCCTCGCCGAGGCGAAGAGCAACTGGGACGTGATGCGCCTCCTCGCCGCCGGGATGGGCTACGACGAGCCGTGGCTGCGGCAGGGTGCCGAGGAGGCGATCGACGAGGTGCTGAATGCGACGCGGGCGACCAGCCCCCGGCTGGCGGGGGTCACCCTGGAACGGCTCCAGGCCGAGGGTACCGTCCCGCTGACCATCACCGCGGACGAGGACGTGCCGTTCGCCAACGGCGTCTTCCCGACGCCGTCCGGCAAGGTCGAGCTGCGGTCGGAGACGATGGCTGTTCGCGGGCTGGACCCGCTGCCGGACTATGCGCCGCCGGCGGAGTTTTCCGAGGGTGCCGGGGGCCGAGTCTCCGCCGGAGATGATGAGCACCGCGGTCGGGCGCGCCGTGACGCGGCCCCGTCGGAAACGCCGAAACTCGTTCTCCTCACCGGAGCCGCCCACCACTTCGTGACGACGAGCATGGCGAACCAGCCTCGGCTCCTGGCAAAGGAGGGGACGCCGTTCGTCGAGGTGAACCCGGCGGACGCGGCGGCGCGGGGCATCGTCCACGGCGCGGACGTCGTCGTCGCGAACGGGCGGGGGTCGTGCACGCTGCGGGCGGTGGTGACGGAGGATGTGCCGTCCGGGGTGGCGGTGGCGCCGAAAGGGCGATGGGCGAAGCTGTCGCCGGACGGGCGGAACGTGAACTGGACGACCTCGGACGCGCTCGGGGATCTGGCGGGGCAGAGCACGTTCCACTCGAACCTGGTCGAGATTCGCCCGGCGAGGTAGGGGCGGAGGGGCTGGGGGTCCGGCGGCGGGGATCGACTCTCCCCGCGTCCGCACCGCGCACTCACCTTCGCCGTCATGCGCAGGCACGAGTGATCTCCCCAAAACGGCCCCCTTGGGGGGCGAGGTCCCTCGCTCCCCGTGAGTCCAGGGGGTGGGAATGCCGGCCCCCACGGTGCTGCGGGGCCGAGAAGGCCTCGAGGTAGGAGCCTCAGGATCAGGGCCGAGCGCGGGCTCGGAGCGGGGGCCGAGGCGGTCCGGAGCGGACCGCGCGCGACCGAGGCGATTGGCGGCTCAGTACCGAGGCGAGACGATGGCCCTGCTCGAGGTAGACGATCTCCACCTGCACTATGCCGCCGGCGACCGCGTCGTGCGGGCGGTGGACGGGGTCTCGTTCGTGATCGCCGGGAAGGGGGAGGCGGTCGGGGTCGTCGGGGAGTCGGGGAGCGGCAAGAGCAGCCTGGCGAACGCGGTGATGCGGCTCCTGCCGAAGGGGGTGGCGCGCTTCGACGGATCGATCCGGCTCAACGGGAGGGACCTGACGACCCTTTCCGACGAGGCCTACCGGCGGGAGATCCGGTGGCGGCGGATCGCGATGGTCTTCCAGGGGGCACTGAACGTGCTGAACCCGGTCATCAGGGTCGGCGACCAGATCGCGGAGCCGCTGCTCCTGGACGATCGCGTCGAGAAGCGGGCGGCGCGGGCGCGGGTGGAGGGGCTGCTGGAGCGGGTTGGGCTCTCCGCGGCGTTCTACGGGCGCTACCCGCACGAGCTGAGCGGCGGCCAGAAGCAACGGGTGGTGATCGCGACAGCGCTGGTGCACGATCCCGACCTCCTGATCCTCGACGAGCCAACCTCGGCCCTCGACGTCAGCGTCCAGGCGCAGATCATGAACCTGCTCAAGGACCTGAAAGAGGACCCCGGGATCTCGATGCTCTTCATCACCCACGACATCGGCCTCGCCAGCGATCTCTGCGACACCATCGCCGTCGCCTACGCCGGCGAGCACGTCGAGTACGGCCCCGCCGACCGCGTGCTGCTGGAGCCGCGCCATCCCTACACGCAACGCCTGCTCGCCAGCCTGCCACGGCTCCACGGGGCGGAGCGGCCGAGGGCGATGCCGGGCGAACCGCCCGACGCGACCGCGCTCCCCCTCGGCTGCCGCTTCCACCCACGGTGTCCCTACCGCTTCGACGCCTGCGACCGGCACCCGCCCGCGCTCCCGATCGCGGCCGATGGGCACGCCCGGTGCTGGCTGAACGACAGGGAGGTGGCGGGGGAGCGGTTCGAGACGCACCTGCCGGCACTGGCGGTGCGGGGTGGGTGAGCCGCCCCCCCTCGTTGCGCTCGACGACGTCTCCGTCGTCTTTCGGACGCGAAGCGGCCTGTTCCGTTCGTCGGCGCTGCGGGCAGTCGACGGGGTGAGCCTGGCGGTGACCCGGGGGGAAACGCTGGCGCTGGTCGGGGAGTCGGGGAGCGGCAAGACGACGCTCGGTCGGGTGTCGTTGCGGCTGGTCGCGGCGACGTGGGGGCGGGTCAGCTTCGACGGACGGGACGTGACCGACGTCGCGGAAGAGCAACTCGGCTGGCTGCGGCGGCGGGCGCAGATCGTCTTTCAGGACCCGTTCTCCAGCCTGAACCCGTACATGCGGGTGGCGGAGCTGGTCGGGGAGCCGCTCCTCATCGACGGGGTCCGGTCGCGGCAGGAGCGGCTGGAGCGGGTCCATCGGGCGCTGGAGGCGGTCGATCTGGTGCCGGCGGCGCGGGCGGCGGCGAAGTATCCGACCGCGATGTCGGGCGGGCAGCGGCAGCGGGTCGGCATCGCGCGCGCACTCGTGCGCGACCCGGAGTACATCGTCGCCGACGAGCCGGTCTCGATGATCGACGCCTCGAGCCGGATCGACATCCTCGACCTGCTCCGGGGCCTGCAGCTCCGGCGGGGGGTCGCCTTCTTGTACATCACCCACGACATCGCCAGCGCGCGGCACTTCGCGGATCGGATCGCGGTGATGCACCGGGGGGCGGTGGTGGAGCTGGGGGACGCGGGGGCGGTGATCGACCGGCCCGTGCATCCCTACACCCGGGCGTTGATCGCGGCGGTGCCGGAGCCGGACCCGGCGAATCGGCACCGGCGGCGGGCGGTCGGCGGCGCGGACGGAGCGGACGGGGACTTCCGTGTTGTCGAGGGATGCCCACACGGTCCGTTGCCCGGCGGCCGGCGGCCGGTGTTGCTCGACATGCCGGGGGATCCCGGGCACTTCGTTGCCTGCCACGTCATGTCGGCAGCGGGAGCCACGGCACCCGGGTAGCGGCGGGCCAGCGCCGGCTGCCCCGCCTCGGGAACGGAGACGCTCGGTCCCGCGCCGAACGGGAGCCGGAATCGGAACGGCTACCACCGTGCGTACAATGCCGCGATCGGTTGGGCCGGAGCGCGACGGGCGAGGGTGAGCGGTGGACGGGCTGAAAGGCGGGCAGAATGAGCAGGACGAGGGGCTGGACTACCGGCGGCGCTATCGGGGGCTGATCGGGGTCCACTCGAAGGTCCCGATCCGGGACCGGGCGATCCTATCGCTGGTCTACACCCCGGGCGTGGCCGAGGCGTGCCTGGCGATCAAGGAGGACGCGCTCGCCTCGTACGACCTGACGTGCCGTGGCAACACCGTGGCGCTGCTGACGGACGGGTCGGACATCTTCGGGCGGGCGGGCGGTCCGCCGGAAGCCGCGATCCCGATCGCGGAAGCGAAGAGCGTCATCTTCAAGACGTTCGCCGGCGTCGACGCCTTCCCGCTCTGCCTCGACACCCACGATCCCGGGGAGATCGTCGACATCGGCAACGCGCTGACGCCGACCTTCGGGGCGATCTGCCTGGACGACATCTCGGCACCGCGCGCCTTCACCGTCGCCGACCACCTGGAGAAGGCGGCCGAAATTCCCGTTTTCTCCAACCAGCACCACGGGACGGCGATCCTCGTCCTCGGTGGCCTGATCAACGCGCTGAAGGTCGTCGGCAAGAAGTTGGCGGACGTGAACGTCGTGGTCAGCGGCGCCGGGGTGGCGGGGATCGGCGTCGCCCGTCTGCTCCACCGGGCGGGGGTGCGGCGGTTGGTGGTCTGCGACCGGGCCGGGGCCATCCACAAGTACCGGCCGGAGCGGATGAACTGGGCGAAGGCGTACGTCGCCAAGGAGACGAACCTGGAGGGGCGACGCGGCTCACTCGCCGAGATGATGCGCGGTGCGGACGTCTTTATTGGGCTCTCCACCGGAGGGGTCGTCGACGAGGCGATGATCCGGACGATGGCGCCGGACCCGATCGTCTTCGCGCTGGCGGTGCCGGAGCCCGAGATCGCGCCGGCGACGGCGCGGGCGGCCGGAGCGGCGGTTGTCGCCACGGGGCGCTCCGACTACCCGAACACGATGGACGTCTCGCTCGTCTTCCCCGGCGTCTTCCGCGGGCTGCTCGACTGCCGCGCCCGCAACATCCGGCTGCGGACGCTCCGCTACGCCGCCGACGCACTGGCGGCGATGGTCCAGCCGGACGAGCTCCACGCCGACTACATCCTGCCCCGCATCTTCGACTTCAGGGTGGCGCCGGCGATCGCCGCCGCGGTCGTGCGGGGAACGCTGGAGGCGGGGGAAGCGGGGCGGGACGTGGCGCCGGCGCTGGTCGCGGAGCGGACGCGGCGCTACGTCTACGAGGGGCGTCTGCTGCCGTCGAAGCCGAGCACGCGGGGGGAGCACAAGACCTTCAAGGAGGAGGCGATCGAGCTGCGGCAGCGGCACGGCGGCGTGCTGGAGCTCCACTCCAAGATCCCGATCCGCGATCACCACATCCTGAACGTCCTCTACGTGCCGCCCGCGGCGTTGACCCCCGCCCGCGTGATCCGCGACGACCCGGGCAAGGTCACGGAGCTGACCTCGAAGGGGAACCTCGTCGCGATCGTGACCGACGGCTCGGCGGTCCTTGGACTGGGAGATATCGGGCCGCAGGCGGCGCTGCCCGTGATGGAGGGGAAAGCGGTTCTCTTCCAGTCGCTGGCCGGCGTCGAGGCGTTCCCGATCTGTGTTGCCGCGCGTGACCCGGAGGAGATCGCCGATATCGTGGCGGCCATCGCGCCCTCGTTCGGGGGGATCAACCTCGAGGACATCGCCGCGCCGCGCTGCTTCGAGATCGAGCGGTTGCTGCGGGAGCGATTGCCGATGCCGGTCTTCCACGACGACCAGCACGGGACGGCGATCGTGGTCGTGGCCGCGCTCCTCAACGGCTGCCGCCTCCGCGGCTGCGCCCTCGGCGACATCCGGGTCACGATCAACGGCGCCGGGGCGGCGGGGATCGCGGTGACCAAACTGCTGCTCGCCCTCGGCATCGGGGACGTGGTGCTTTGCGACCGGGCGGGGGCGATCTACGAGGGCCGCACGGACCGAATGGACGTCTCCAAGTTCGAGATCTCGGCGGTCACCAACCGGGAGCGCCGGACCGGGGCGCTGGCGGACGTGGTGGCGGGCGCGGACGTCTTCGTCGGCCTCTCGGCGGGGGGGGCGCTGACGCCGGAGATGGTGCGCTCGATGGCGCCGAATCCGCTCGTCTTCGCCCTCGCCAACCCGGTGCCGGAGATCACCCCGGACCTGGCCAAGGAGGCTGGAGCCCTGGCGGTGGCCACCGGCCGCTCCGACTACCCGAACCAGGTCAACAACTCGCTCGCCTTCCCCGGCGTCTTCCGGGGCGCGCTCGACGTCAAGGCGACGACGATCGACGACGCGATGAAGATCGCCGCGGCGGAGGCGATCGCCAAACTCGTCGAACCGGAGGCGCTCTCGCCCGACTTCCTGATCCCCGACAGCCTCGATCTCCGGGTGCCGCCGAAGGTGGCGGCCGCCGTCGCCCAGTCGGCCATCTCGGCCGGGCTGGCCCAGATTCCCCTCGACCCGCTGGAGGTGGAGGCGCGGTGCCGGGACCTCGTCTACGAGGGGACGATCGCGCTCTAATCCCTTCACCAGGGAGCCGATCGAGAGACGGGGGCGGACCTTTCGGTCCGCCCCCGTCTCAGCCAAGGTGCGCCGGGGCCACGGCAGGCCGTTCGGAGGAAAGAAGCAATCGCCTCAGCTCGACGGCTCTTCGGTGGTCCACTGCTGCATTGCCTGGTCGCCCGGGACGTTGAGGTGGACGTGCTCGTCGACGTGGTCGACCCAGCTCATCGGGATGTAGTGGTGGCGGCCCTCGGCGTCCTTGGTGATCTTGATCGCGTCGCCCTCGACGTTGTCGACGATGGCGAAGAACTGGTCGTTGGAGCCGACGATCTCCATGTGCTCTTTGATCTGCGATGCCATCTGGCCCGTATCCATCGTGGTCTCCTTTGCTGCATTGTGGCGAGCGGTATTACGCCCTCCGGAACGACGCGGATCGCCGCGCCCCTGGCCGACGATGGACGCATGACGCATGCCGGATGGGCGGAAAGGGACGAGCGACGGGGACGCGGTGCTACCTACCCTCGTGGCCCATCGGGGACGAACACCTTTCCCAGGACCGGGCTTTCGAACTCGGTGGCCAGGCAGTCCATCAGGATCTCGTCCCAGAGCCGACCTCCCATGGATCGGCACTGGCGGCGACGACCGATCTCCTTGAAGCCTGCCTTGGTGTAGGCGCGGTGGCCGGCGAGGTTGTACGCGAAGCAGGAGAGCATGACGCTGTGGAGGCCGAGGGCGGTGAAGGCGTAGTCCAGCATGAGACGGGCGGTCTCCGTGCCGTACCCCCGTCCCCGGGCGTCCGGCTCCCCGATCAGGATGCCGAAGACGGCGGAGCGGTTGCGGTGGTCGACGGCGTGCAGACCGGTGTTGCCGACGGGGCGCCAGGTGGACCGCTCGTAGACGGTGAAGGTGATGGTGCTGGAGTCCCCTTGGCCATCGTACCAGGCGGTCTCGGCTTCGAGCGTGAGCGGGGCGGGGCGGAGGCCGAGGGTGCGGAGGGTATGGAAGTCGTTCACCCAGCGCTGGTAGGACGGAAGAAGGTCGCGCTGTAGCGGCCCAAGCGCAACCCGCTCACCGACCATGTTGATCACCGGCAGTCCGCCAGCCGGTTTCGTCCCCTCCCCCATTTCCGACTCCCTTACCATCTCGCGGAGGGGATCTGTAGCGAGCAGACGAGGCCCAGTCTTCCGCTTGGCCCCTGCTCCGCGACCGAAAGCGAGTCTCCCCCCGGCTCAGCGCTCACGCTCGTCGCGCACCGCGAGCAACCGCGCCACCATCGACTCCTCGTCGAGAAAGACGCCGAGGGAGCCCTGGAGACCGCCGACGACGAGGGGGTTGACGTAGCCGGCCTGATTCTCGGCACCGGTGCGCGCCGGATCGGGGGGGGTCCGGAGGCGGATGTCGGTGGCGAGGCCGATCACGCCGAAGTAGCGGCCACGGTCGACCCGCTTGGCGAGGCAGTCCATGTAGCCGGCCTCCCAGTTGGTGCCCGAGTCCTCGCTGACCTGGCAGACGAGCACGTTGCTCGCTTCTAGAGCGGCGAGGTCGACCTCGTAGATGAGGCGGGCCGTGATGTCGTTGCGGGTCTTGTCGTTGATCGGCTCGCTCTCGTTTGGGCAGTAGACCTCGAAGCCGTGCGCGCGTAGTCGCGCGGCGAGGGCGAGGTTGTAGCTCGCCTCGGCGGCGGTGAACATCGGGCCGGCAAGGTAGAGCTTCATCGCGCGCTCCAGTATCGAGAGGTCCCCGGTCAGTCGTCGTTCGCGACGGCCGCCCCGGCGAGGCGTCCTTCCCCGGCGGCCGGCGCCGCCAGACCCGTCGTCGCCAGGGCCCGCTCCGCGGCGTGGGCGACCGCCGGTTCCGCCGGAGCTTCCGCGACGCGCTGGCGATCGACGTCGATCCGTTGCGTCAACCAGAGGGAGACGACGATGAAGACGGTGCCGAAGAGGAACGGAAACTGGTAGCCGAGCCGCGCCCAGAGGGCGGAGCCGACGATTGGGACGACGACGGCGGTGAGGTGCGCGAGGGAGACGCCGACGGCGAGACTCGGCGCCAGGTCATCCCGCCGGCAGATCTTGCGGAGGTAGGTGGTGGTGCCGATCGAGAAGAGGAAGAGGAAGTTGTAGCCGAGGTAGGTAGCGTAGAGGAACCAGATGTTGCGGGAGAGGGCGAAGCCGAGGAAGACGAGGAGGTGGAGCCCGTAGCCGACGGTCAGCATCCGCTTTTCGCCGTGGCGGTCAACGAGCCGTCCGATCCAGCCGCCGGAACGCCAGTTGATCACAGCCGAAACGATCAGCAGGATGAGGAGGGCGCGGGCATTGACGCCGAACTCCTCGACGAGGACGAAGGGGGCGAAGGCAAAGTAGATCTGCTGGCGGCTGCCATCGAGGAACGTCAGCCAATAGTAGAGGCGGTACTCCTTCCGCCAGGTGATGCGCGGCGCGGCGCGGGCGGCGGCACGGGCACCGTCGGCGTCCGGAAAGCGGGCGATGGCGACGGCGCCGACCAGGGCCGCCGCGCCGACCAGGAGCCAGGCGCCGCGCAGCCACGGCCCCTGGTGTTGGCGGAGATCGCCGAAGGCCCACTCAACGCCGAGCAGCATCGCGAGGACGGCGACGAGGCCGACCAGGGTGCCGGCGAAGCCGATCGCGCGGAAGCGGCCGAGGACGCTCCCCTCCTCGCCCCGTCTGGCGAGCGAGAGGCCTAGGGCGTCCTGAAGCTGGAGCCAGGAATGGTAGCCAACGCTGGCGATCAGGGTCGGCACGATCAGGGCCGCGAACGATCCGGCAGTGGCGAAGGCGGCGAAGCCGATCCCCATCGCGACGAGGGAGATCGCGGCGGCGCGGGCGAGGCCGAGCCTGAGCAGGACCGCGGCGACGAAGATCAGGAGGAAGCCGGGCAGCTCCCGGATGGCGATCAGGTAGCCGTTCTCGGCGCCGCCCATCCCGAGCTCGTCGCGGAAGAAGTTCGGCGCGATCGCCTGGAAGACGTTCAGCGCCAGGGTGACGGCGAAGGCGGTCACCGCGAGGCGTGCGAAACCGCTCTTCAGCGCTGCTGGGTCGAGGGACGGACCCGTCTCCGCCGAGCTTGCGTCCGCCGTCGCCGTCGCTGCCACCGTCCCTCTCCGGCTTGCGTCCGGACGAGACCCCCGCTCCGGCCGTCCGTGTCTGGTTAGTCTAGCCCAGGAGCATCCACGCCGCCCGGAGGAGAGCGGCCCGCAGGGACCGCGTCGCCACTGGCTCACCGTGATCGTGAGCAGGGGCGGACGCAAGGGCCCGTTCCTCGGGGGGTCAAGGCCCCTTCTGAAAGCGGTTCCCGTTGCCGGTCGGTCTCCACCGAACGTACCTGGTCAGCGGTCCGATGTGGCGTTCGCAGCCCGCATCGGAGCCGGTCGGGAGGGGCACGGTCCGCCCGCACCGGCCGGGACGGGTGTGACGTTCCAGAGGTCGCCGCCCGGGGTTCGGCGAGGCAGCGTCGAAAGGTGACGGGTCGACCGCACAGCCGGTCGACCCGTCACCTCGGCATCAGGCTAGATCGACGAGAGGGCTACGCAGCCGGCGTCGCGCCCGGAGCCGGCGACCCCGTCGGCGCGATGCCGGCCTCGGCCGCGCGCTCGGCTTGACCCAGGTTCTCGGCGGTGAGCAAGATCGGCTCGAGGAAGGTGTCGTGCGTAGCAGGCTGCTCCTGGTTCCGGAGGAAGGCGACGAGGATGTCCAGCGCCGTGCGGGCCTGCTGGCCAGGGAACTGCTCGATCGTCGCCGCCATCGCGCCGCTCTGGATGGCCTGCAGGGCCTCGGGCAGAGAGTCGAAGCCGATGATCGGAAACTCAAGCCCTTCCTGCTCGGCGACCCGGACGACGCCGAACGCCATATCGTCGTTGGCGCAGACGACGGCTGCCGGCGGCTCGTTCGCCGCCAGCAGCCCCTCCATCACGGTGACGGCACGGTCGCGGGCGAACTCCGCGGTCTGACTCTGCGTGACCCGCACCGCGTCCTGCCGGCCGAGGACGTTTTCGAGACCGGTGTGGCGGTCAATAGCCGGCGTCGCGCCCGGCTGACCCTGGAGCTCGAAGACGTCGCCGCCCTCGGGCAGGATCTCGATGAGATACTCGGCCTGGATTTCGCCGCCCCGGACGTTGTCCGCGCCGACATGGGCCAGCGTCGCGGCGTCGCCGACGTTGCGGTCGACCGTCACCACCGGCACGCCCGCATCGATCACGGCCTGGATGCTCGGGGCCAGCGCGTTGCCGTCGTTCGGGCTGATGACCACGCCGTCGACGCCCTGGGCAACGACCGCCTCGAGGTCGGCGGATTGCTTCGTCGAACTCGGGGCGCCGTTCTGCTGGCCGTCAAGAGGGACGAATTCGATCCCGCCCAGCGTGGCGGCGTGCTGCTCGGCCAGGTTCATCATGTGGACGAAGAACGGGAAGTTCAGTCCGGGTACGGAGAACGCGATCCGGAGCGGCCGGTCGGCCTGAGCGGCGACGCCACCGACCCAGGGGAAGGCGGCGCCGGCGGCGGCGAGTGTCGCGGCCGAGAGAACGAGACCGCGGCGGGTGAGCCGCGTCGCGGCAACGGCGAACTGATCCGGCGTGGACCGCTGGGACATCACTCTGCTCCTCTCGATGGGTGACCTGGCCCGGCCGCCACCGGCCGAGACGACTTCTGGGTGCGCGTACCGGACCATCTGTCGATTGTTCCTCCTACCTCGCTCCCGACTCGGTCCGGTGGTCGAGCAGCGGAGCGTTAGCGGCGCCGCTGCTTGGCGAGCTGATCGACGAAGACGCTGAGGACGATGATGCCGCCGACGACGATCGGCTGGTAATTGGGCGAGACCCCGAGGATCACCAAGCCGTTATCCAGGACGCCGATCAGCATCGCCCCAATAAAGGTGCCGATCACGCCGCCGGCGCCGCCGAAGAGGGACGTGCCACCGATGACGACGGCCGCAATCGCCCGCAGCTCGTAGTTCTGCCCCGCGACCTGCTCGGCCGAGTTGAGGCGCGAGGTGAGGAGAAAGCCGCCGAGGCCGGCGCAGAACCCGCTGATGGCGTAGACGCTGACCGTGAGGGCGGTCGTGCTGAGTCCGGAGAGGCGGGCCGCCTCCGCGTTACCGCCGAGGGCGTAGATCCAACGGCCGTACTGGGTGTACTTCAAGACAACGTGGCCGATGACAACGAACGCCAGAAAGAAGAGGACGGGGACCGGAATCCGACCGACGAACCCTTGACCCCAGAATTGGAAGTCGTCGGAGAAGGAGCTGATCGGTTGTCCGCCGGACCAGACGAGGGTGGCGCCGCGCCAGGCGCCGAGCCCGCCGAGGGTGACGATGAAGGCGGGAATGCCAAGTTTGCCGATCAGGAGGCCATGGAACAGGCCGATCAGGAGGCCGACGCCGATCGCGGCGAGGGCCGCGTAGAGGACCTGCACGCCGCCCGAGTCCTCCGCGCCGCCTTGGAGCAGGCTGCGTGATCCCTTCGCCGCCGAGGCGCAGACGATGCCCGAGAAGGCCAGCAAGGAGCCGACGGAAAGGTCGATCCCCGCGGTCAGGATGACAAAGGTCATGCCGACCGCCAGGATGCCGATGAAGGAGATCTGCCGCATGACGTTGAAGAGGTTTCGCTCGGTGCGGAAGCCGGGCTCTAGGACCGAGAGGAGGACGACGAGCACGAGCAGAAAGATCAGGGGGGCGAATCGGGCTAGCATCGCGACCGGATCGAGGCGGCGGCCCGCTGCCTCAGCCGTCGGGCTGGCCGGACCGGCGGGGGCGATCCGCGCGGGGGCGGTCGAAGGGCTCGATTGAGTACTCATCGGATCGCTTGCCCCTCCCCTACGCCGCGCTGAGACCGCCGGCGACGCCGGTCGCCAGCGCCATGATCGACTCCTGTGTCGCGTCGCCGCGCGCAAGCTCGCCCGCGATCCGACCCTGGCGCATCACCAGCACCCGGTCGCTCATGCCCAGAATCTCGGGCAGCTCCGAGGAGATCATCAGGACCGCGACCCCCTGCCGCGCAAGGTCGCTCATCAGGTGATGAACCTCCGCCTTGGCGCCGACGTCGATGCCACGGGTTGGCTCGTCCATGATCAGGACCTTTGGTCGCAGCGAGAGCCACTTCGCGATCACGACCTTCTGCTGGTTACCGCCGGAGAGGTTGACGACCTTCTGGTCGAGGCTCGGCGTTCGGATGCTGAGCGCATCGACGAAGTGTCGCGCCCGTGCCCGCTCGGCGCCACGGCGGACGACGCCGAAGCGGGCCAGACTTCCCAGACCAGCAAGGCTGATGTTCTCCCGGATTGCCAGCCCGAGGATCAGGGCCTGGGCCTTCCGGTCCTCGGGGACGAGGCCGATGCCGAGCCGGATCGCGTCGCGCGGCGCCCGGATGGAGACGGCCCGGCCGTCGACCAGGACCTCGCCGTGGTCAAAGGGATCGGCACCGAAGACAGCGCGGACGAGCTCGGTCCGGCCGGAGCCGACAAGACCCGCGAGACCGACGATCTCGCCGGGTCGCACGGAGAGGCTGACATCGTGGAGCACGATCGCGGCGGCATCGCGGACGGTTCCGGTCCGTCCCAACCCCCGGACCTCCAGCGCCGGCCGGCCGGTCGCGGCGCTCGGAGCGGCCTCCTTCCGGAAGAAATCACCCAGGTTGCGACCCACCATCAACCGCACGATGCGCTCCGGGGTTGCCTCGGCGGTCGAGAGCTCCCCGGCGTTTTGCCCGTCGCGGAGGACGGTGACGCGGTCGCTGACGGCCAGGACCTCGTCGAGGCGGTGGGTGATGAAGATGACGCCGAGACCGCGCTCCTTCAGGCCGCGCACGATGCGGAGGAGGGCCGCGACCTCGGTCTCGGTCAGGGCGGAGGTCGGCTCGTCCATGATCACGAGCCGGGCGTTGAGCGAGAGCGCCTTGGCGATCTCGACCATCTGCTGCTCCGCAACGCTGAGATCGCGGACGATCGCGTCGGGATGCAGGGCGACGCCCAATTGGTCGAGGAGCTCCCGGGTCTGGCGGCGCATCGCCCGCCGCCGCACGAGCCCGGCGGCGTTCGGCTCCCGACCGACGAAAACGTTCTCCGATACCGACAGGTTCGGCATCAGGTTGAACTCTTGGTAGATGATCGCGATCCCGGCGTCCTGGGCCTGACGGGGACTGCCGAGGGAGAGCGGCCGGCCGTTCAAAGAGAGTTGGCCCTCGTCTGGGGCGTAGACCCCCGAGAGGATTTTCATCAAGGTGCTCTTGCCGGCACCATTCTCCCCGACGAGGGCGAGGCATTCACCGCCATCGACCTGGAGGCTGACCCCCTGCAGGGCCTGGACGCCGGGGAAACCTTTGCTGACCCCGTCGACGCGCAGCAGCGGCGCCGAGGGCGCGGCGTGGCGCCCGTAGACCATCGGTCGTCCTCTCTATCGACGAGGTACTCCGCAAGGGGCGCAGTATCGCACCGACGGGCGCCGTGCGCGGGACGATCCGAGGCCGGGGGTGCCGGTCGGCGTCGCTACACCGTATGGGACGGGGAGGCCCGATTGGTGATCAGGCGTGCGCCACGCTGATGGGTGAGGTAGGACCAGACCCAGTGGATGGTGACCACGAGGCGGCTGCGGTAGCCGATCAAGTTGAGGACGTGGACGATGGCCCAGGCGAGCCAGGCGATCGATCCCGATAGACGGAGCCCCTTGATGTCGGCGACGGCCGAACCGCGGGCGATGATCGCCATGTTGCCGCGGTCGCGGTAGTGGAAGGGAAGGGTCGCCTCCCCGGTGACCGACTTCAGGATGTTGGCCGCTGCCCACTGCCCCTCTTGCATCGCGGCCGGCGCCGTTCCGGGCACCGGCTTCTCCCTGCTATCGGTGAGGGACACGAGGTCGCCGACGACGAACGCCTCGGGGTGGCCGGGGATGGAGAGGTCCTTCTCAACAAGGACGCGCCCCGCCCGATCGATCGGCGCGCCGAGCGAGCGGGTTAGCGGTGACGCCTTGACGCCGGCCGCCCAGAGGATCGCGCCGGCCGGGATCTCTTCCGCGCCGAGGCAGACGACGTTCGGCTTGATCTCGGTTACCGGCTTACCGAACCGGACCTCGACCCCCAGCCTCTCGAGTGCCGCCGTTGCCTTCTTGCTCAGTTTCTCCGGGAAGGTGAGCAGGAGCCGGTCGGCCGCTTCGAGCAGGATGACGCGGGCTTTGGTCGGATTGATCCGGTCGAAGTCCTCGGCGAGCGCGAAGCGGGAAATCTCGGCGATGGCGCCGGCGAGCTCGACGCCGGTCGGCCCGCCACCGACGACGACGAAGGTCATCAGCGCCTTGCGGCGGACCGGGTCCTTCTCCCGCTCGGCCTCCTCGAAAGCGAGCAAGACCCGCCGCCGGATCTCGATGGCGTCCTCGAGGCTCTTCAGGCCGGGGGCGAACGGCTCCCACTCGTCGTGCCCGAAGTAGGCATGGCTGGTGCCGGCGGCGAGGACGAGGGCGTCGTAGCCGAGGCGCTCCCCGTCCAGGACAACCGCGCGGGCGTCGAGGTCGATCTCCCGAGCTTCGCCGAGAAGGACGGAGACGTTCTTCTGGCCGCTGAGAATCGATCGGATCGGCTGAGCAATGTCGGAAGGCGACAGGACGGCGGTTGCAACCTGGTACAGGAGTGGTTGAAAAAGGTGGTGGTTGCGGCGATCGACGACCGTCACCCGGACCGGCGCGTCGGCGAGCGCCTTGGCCGCGTAGAGGCCACCAAACCCGGCGCCGACGATGACGACGTGCGGCACGGCGCCCGCCGCCGCCCCGGATTCCTGGTCCTCTGCGATCACGGAGGGTACCCCTCGTTCCCGTCGGCGGCGGTCCTCCCGCCCGTTCACGCCTAGCCTACGGAATCGGGCGCAACCGGCGCAAGGCCGCGCGATCGATCCGAGCGGAACGAGCCGGCGTCGGCGCGGCAGATTCACGCCCCGTGCTACGGCCGGCTCGCCCCGACGGCGTCCGACCGATCCTCCGGTCGGGTGCGGCGGCCCCGTCAGTGGCGGAAGTGGCGGATGCCGGTGAAGAGCATGGCGACGCCGGCGGCGTCGGCGGCGGCGATCACGTCCGGATCGCGGACGGACCCGCCGGGCTGGACGACGGCCGTGACGCCCGCGGCGACGGCCGCCTCGATCCCATCGGCGAAAGGAAAGAAGGCATCGCCGGCGAGCGCGGCGCCGGCGGCGCGCGGCCCGGCTTTGGCGGCGGCGATGCGAACGCTCTCCAGGCGGTTCGGCTGACCGCTGCCGACGCCGACCACGGCGCGCTCCCGGACGAGGACGATCGCGTTCGACTTCACGTGTCGGACGGCGTGCCAGGCGAAGCGAAGGTCCGCGAGCTCCGACGCCGAGGGGGAGCGCCGGGAGACGACGGTCCAGACCGCGGGGTCGTCTTCGCCCGAGTCGGCATCCTGGACGAGGAGCCCGCCGGCGATCGGGTGGAGGTCGAAGGAGGAGGCGGCGCCACCGTTCGCGCCCGCCGGCATCTCCAGGAGGCGGAGCTGCCGTTTCGCGCCCAGAATCGAGAGCGCCTCGGGCGAGAACCCCGGGGCGATCACGACTTCGAGAAAGACCTCGGCCGCGGCACGGGCGGTGTCGGCGTCAACCGGTCGATTGAGGGCGACGATACCGCCAAAGGCCGAGACGGGGTCGCCCGCGAGGGCGGCGGCGAAGGCGTCCGCGGAGGCTGCTCGGCTCGCCAGGCCGCACGGAATGGCGTGCTTGACGATCGCCGCGGACGGCTCGTCCAGAACGGCTAGGGCACCCCACGCGGCATCGGCGTCGAGCAGGTTGTTGAAGGAGAGTTCCTTGCCGCCGAGTTGGCGCGCGTCGAGGACGCCGCGGGCCGGCGGTCCCGGCTCCGCCCGGCGGTAGGCAGCGGCGCGTTGGTGCGGGTTCTCGCCGTAGCGTAGGTCCCTCACCTTCCGCCCGGCGACGGACCACTCGGCGGGGAAGGCGGGGTCGGCGTCGGCTCCGAGATAGGCGGCCACCAGCGCATCGTAGGCGGCAACATGGGCGAACGCCTTGGCCGCCAGCGCCCGGCGCCGAGCCGGGTCTGGACCGCCGGCCCGGAGGTCGGTCAGGGCGTCGTCGTAGTCGCTCGGGTCGGTGAGGACGACGACGCCGCGGAAGTTCTTGGCGGCGGCCCGAATCATGGCGGGCCCGCCGATGTCGATCTGCTCAACGGCGTCCGCCTCGGCGACGGCGGGATCGACGACGGTTGCCGCGAAGGGATACAGGTTGCCAGCGAGGACGTCGATCGGCGCGATGCCGTGGGCGGCGAGCGCCGAAAGGTGCGCCGGGTCGTCGCGGCGGGCGAGGAGGCCACCGTGGACGGCGGGGTGGAGCGTTTTGACCCGGCCGTCGAGGATCTCGGGGAACCCGGTGACGTCGGCGACGGCGGTGACGGGCAACCCGGCACCCGCGATTTCTTCAAGGGTGCCGCCCGTGGAGACGACCTCGGCGCCGAGACCGATCAGCCCACGCGCCAGATCGACGATGCCCGTCTTGTCGAAGGCGCTGAGCAAGGCCCGCATCGCACCCCGTCCACCGACGGCGGGAGGGCGGGTCCACCCCGCCCCCGGCCGTTCCGCCCGTTCGGCCGCGGATCATAGCCGATCGCTGTGGCGCCCAGGCGCAGGGAGGCGCGGCGACAGCCACATAGTCGGTCCGGCGTCGTTAGCAGGATCCTCCGCCGGACGAGACGTGCCGGTTCGTGTCACGCCGACGGCGGAAGCCCCGGGTAGGCGAGCGTCGGATCGGTGCTCGCCTAGCGCAGTGGCTGGGCGCGGTGTGGCCCGCTTGGTCGCAACGGAGCGTGGCCGAATGGACGGTCGAGCGGTATCCTACGATCCGGTGGCGCGCCGACTCCCCTTCGCTCTCATCTCCTGAGGAGCACCGATGCGTCGTCGGACGCCGTTCCGACCCTCCCCGCCGCGCGGCGTCGAGCCGCCCCGCGACCCGAAACCGCGCGACGGGTTCGCCCACCTGGTCGTCGTCACGAGCGGGATTGGGCTGTATCTGGCCATGCTCTGGCTTGGCGTGGTGGTGATCGGCGACACCTTACCCCGGAGCGCGGTGATGGCCGCGCTGATCGTGGCCATCGCCGGCGTCGGATACGTCTTCACCCACCAACCGACGCGACCGGGTGGCTCGTAGGACCCGACGTCGGAAGTGGGAGGAGCGGAATGGAGATCGGCCCGCGCGCTGCGGGCGTGCCCGACCGAGGGCTGGCCGGTGCGCTCCAACGAGTCGGTTCTGCGGGGGAGAGGCTGCGCCGTCGGTTGACGGTTGCGGCGGTCCCGCCCGACGGCGAGGGCGATGGAGTCGCTTTGCCACGACCCGTGAGCCGATGACGGGGCCGATCCCAAATTCATCGGCGACCCCGCGGACGCCGCGCGTGGCCACGGTGGGAACGGCAAGCTGGGATCGCCTCGTGGCGGTCGACCGGTA
The DNA here is from genome assembly GCA_902806405.1 of uncultured Thermomicrobiales bacterium. Classification (GTDB taxonomy): domain Bacteria; phylum Chloroflexota; class Chloroflexia; order Thermomicrobiales; family UBA6265; genus CADCWL01. Next base: position 36,507 of record CADCWL010000038.1, read on the forward strand.
CCCCTCGCCGGGCGAGCAGGAGATCGTGCGGGCCGAGGTCTCGGCGCCGGGCGGCACGGCCACGAACACGGCCGTCGGCCTCGCCCGGCTTGGCGCGCGGGCAAGTGTCGCCGCCGCGATCGGGGACGACGCCGAGGGCGATTCGATCCGGCGCGGCCTGGAGGCGGCCGGGGTCGACACCCGGTGGCTGCTGGCACGAGCGGCGGCGCGAACGAACCGGGCAACGATCGTCGTCAGCGGCGAGCCGTCCGACCGAACCATGTACTGGCACCCCGGCGCCGAGCTTGTCCGGGGAGACCCGTTCGACATTGCGGCGCTGTTCCGGCACGACGTCGTCGTCCTCGACATGGCGGACGCGCCGCTGCGGCGCTTCCTGGTCGATCTGCCGGCTCATACCGTGCCGGGCGCGCGGATCCTCGGGACGCTGACGTACCTGGCGGACCCTGCGCTGCCCGACGGGCTCGAGCTCGCCCTGCGCCACGACGTGGTGGTCGGCAGGGAGCGTGACCTTCTCGCCGTGACCGGCACCTGGACGTTGAGCGACGCGGCGGCGGCTCTCCGCTTCCGGATGCCGGGCAGCAACCTGCGGGCGGCTCTGGTGACGCGTGGCGCGGCCGGCTGCCGGATCGTGACGGCGGAGGAGAGTTGGCAGATAGCGGCGTTCGAGGTCCCCGTCGTCGATCCGACCGGGGCGGGGGACGCCTTCGTCGCCGGCGTTGCCTACGGGATGGCTCAGCGCTGGGCATGGCCGACGGTGGGACGCTTCGCCAACGCCGCCGGCGCCCTCGCGACCCGGGCGCTCGGTGCCCAATCGTCGCTGCCGACCCTGGCGGATGTGGAGGAGATGCTAGCGAACGGGTGCGAGCGGCCGGCGTAACGCGAAGGGCGGGCATCGGTCGGGCGCAGCGCCCGCGCCGGTGCGAGGCGATACCGGCGGCCGCGGGTGGGCAGGGCCTGGCGGTCGGGCCGTGGTGCCGCTAAGATGGAGAAACGAGCGTCGGTAGCGAAGTCGGGCTGGGGCTCGCTCGCGGCCTGCAGACGGCGGCCGTGCGACGCGGCAGCGAAGAATTGCCGCAGAACAACCGACATGGCTCGGTGGGGAAGGAGTCCATCATGGGACGGATGCTGGCGCGGCGCGTTCTTTTCCTTGCGCCATTCGCGCTAGCGCTCGCGCTCCACCCGCTCGGGGTCGAGGCGACGCTAGGATGGTGCCGAACCGACCCTCTCTTCGCGATCGACGGGAAGCGGGTCCACATCGACGTGTATAGCCTCGAGGAGGCGCTGACGTCGGTGACCGGTCCGACGGAGCTTGTGATCACGATCCCCGAACGGGTCAGCTACGAGCTGCTCCAAAGCGACGATGGCTTCGGCCTCGGTTGGAACATCCGGGTTCAGCGCTCCGAGGACTTCGAGGTTCGGGAGAAGGGGGTGGAGGTTCGCGCGGTGGCTGTCGTTCCGGCCGCCAAGCAACTCCCGGTAAAGGTCGAGTTCGAGCATCGCGATGAGGTGATCGCTCGGGGCATTGGGACGACCAACGGACCCGTGGCCGCCAAGGCCTGGTTGTAACGCCTTCGGTCGCGGACGCGGGGAGGAAGGGGGAGATGGCGAACGCCGCGAACCGAGGTCGGGCTGCGGGTAGGACAGGCACCCAGCGCTGGCGCGACGTGTGGCGGCCGACGCTCGGTATCATCGCCCTTCCCAGCCTCCACAGCGCTGGCGACCGGAACAATCGTGCCACTATCAAAGTCGGTCTGCGCCCTTCAATCCGCCGATATCTTGCCGCGATCGGCTTCACCGCCTTAGCCGCCACGTTCTTACTTCTGCGAAATATGCCGGCGCCCACCCTGGCGCAGTTGGCCTTAGCGTCTGCGCTTGCCGGGGCCACGGCGGTGGCGTGGATGTTTCCCTTTGCGGTTAGCTCCGGCACGAAGCTGTATCTCGACACCTCAATCCTCGTGGCGGCCGTCCTCGTTTTCGACCCCGGCTCTGCGATCGTGGTTGCCGCAGGTGGTCGGATCGTCGCCCACCTGCTCCGCCGACTCTCGATCGAGGAGACGTTGTTTCATTCCGCGCAGGCGGCCCTGCAAGTGATCGCGGGCGCCTTGGTACTCGCTGGTTTCGGTTGGCAAGTGGAAAATCTGAGTCCAGATCGGCCGATGACGCTGGTGGCCGCCGGCGTCGCCGGCGGCATGATGTGGCTGATCGGCTTGACCGTTGTTGCCCCGTTGGTGGCGCTGCAGGAGCACATCAACGTTGGCCGCGTCTGGTGGCGCTCGGTGCGCGACGCAGGGACGCTCAAGCTGGGGGTCGACCTGAGTCAAGTTGCTATAGGAGTTTTGGCGGCATATGTAGCCGTTGACCATAGCTGGTTCGTAGCCATGCTCCTGCTCCCGGCTGGCGCGCTTTACCATGCGCTGGGGCATCACGTGCAACTGAGGCGAGAGGCAGAGGCGAGGCTCCTTCACCAGGCGTCTCACGATCCGCTCACCGATCTACCGAATCGGTCGCTCTTCCTGCAGCGCTTGGAGCAGGCGCTGGCGCCGGAGAACGACGGTCGCGTCGGACTCCTGTTCATTGACCTTGACCGGTTCAAATTCGTGAACGATAGCCTCGGACACGAAGCAGGCGACCGCCTCCTGACCGCCGTCGCCGCGCGGGTCAAGCCGTGCCTCCGTTCGGGCACCACGATCGGTCGTCTCGGCGGAGACGAGTTCACGGTGCTGCTGCCCGACCTGGGCGAGGCGGTTGAGGCCGAGGCGGCCGCTTCCCGCATCGTGGCCGCGCTCGATGCGCCGTTCGAGATCGATGGGCACGAGCTGGTGGTGACCGCGAGCGTGGGTGTTGCCACCGCCCTGCCAGGAACGACCGGAGCGAACGATCTCATTCGCGACGCGGACGTGGCGCTGTATAGGGCGAAACGGCAGGGCAAGGCCCGGTGGACGGTGTTCGACACCGATGCCGATCGCGCAGCTCGGGGGCTCGTCGATCGGGAGGTTCGCCTGCGGCAAGCTATCGCCCGGGACGAGCTCCGGCTCGCGTACCAGCCTCAGGTGGAGTTGGCGACGGGGCGGATCGTCGGGGTGGAAGCGTTGGTCCGATGGGAGGATCCCGAGGAGGGACTCCTTCCCCCCGCGGCGTTCATCCCAATGGCGGAAGAGACGGGCTTGATCCTGCCGATTGGCAGATGGGTATTGGAGGAGGCCTGCCGCCAGGCACAGATGTGGCAGACGGAAGCCGGGGCGTCGCTATCGGTAAGCGTCAATCTCTCGGCGTGTCAGTTCCAGGACCACGAGTTGGTCGATAACGTCGCATCCAGCCTTAGCTCCTCCGGCCTCC
>CADCWL010000039.1 GCA_902806405.1 uncultured Thermomicrobiales bacterium
ACCCGGGCACATGAGAGGGACGGAGGTGGGGGGTGAGGAAGGCGGGCGAAGCCTCGTGGGCAGGCAGGCGCTCTCCAGAGGCGCTGTCCTGACCGCAGCTTCCGCCCGTACCGCCGCGAGCGCCCGTCAACTCCCCCGGAACCGTCGTCGACCAGCGGTTCGCCGTCGGCCGACGGCAGGCGATCGCGGAGGGCGGCTCGAAAGAGGCGGCGGGACGCGGTTGCGGCCGCGCGGGGCCAGGGGCGCGACAAGGCGCCCCTACCGGGTGTGTCGGTGCTGGGCAACGGACCGACAGCGGGGTGCCGACGAGCGATCCGCTTGGTATCGACGGGGCCCCGACGTAGACGGCGTTGGCGGGACGGATTGGGCTCTCCGGGGAGCGACCTTGGCCGTTGGCCGAAGAATGGACGCGCCAGGGGTCCGTCATCCCCCTGTCGCCCCCGGCTGCGGTTCCTCGCCCTCCGCTTCGTGCGGCAACCCATCGACCTCGGCGAGGAGCAGCGGCAGGGAGTTGCGGATGGTCCTCCAGACGCGGTCGGGATCGACCACGTCGCAGGCGTGGACGAGGACGTTGCGGAAGCCGATCATCTGCCCGCGGTCGGTGAGCCGGTCGGCGGTTTGGGGGTCGTGTTGACCGAGGCGGCGAACGGCCCCGCCGACGATCTCGACGTTGCGCTCCGCCATCTGCCGCAGGTCGCGGTCTCGGCGGAAGGCGTCGAGCGCGACGTCGACGGTCCGGTCGGCGACGTAATGCGCGGCGTCCCGGATGTCTCCGAGAAGCCTCGGCGTGTCAGGCGGCAGAGAGGGATTGCCGGCTCTGGTTGACGGAGCCGACGAAGGAGGGGTTGTGCATGGCGCCGGCCATGACGAGATCCACGGGGCCGCCGAGCAGCGCCTCGAGGCGGTCCTTGAGCTCGAAGGAGCGTGTCATCCGGGGGGCCGAGGTCGGTCTCCGGGGTGTAGTCGCCCACAAAGCCGACGTCCGACCGGGCAGGGTCGCACGCGCCGGTCGCCGCGGAGCCGATCAGCTCGAGGCGGGCGACGCCGTACTCCCGGCAGAGGGCGCGGTTGGCGGGAAGGTGGACTTCGATCAGGGAAAGCATCCGATCGGCCGCCTGTTGCGTGCGTCGGTATTGTGCCGGAGCGGGGCGGGGGTGGTGGGTAGGGGGGCGTGCGCGCGGCGGTGGCACCAGCGAGGGGGGCGTGCGACGTGGCGGCGGGGGGGGCGCGGGGTCAGTCGGGGTGGGGGTCGGCAGCGGGTGGCGGCTCGGGTGACGGGGGAGTGGTCGGCAGCCGGTCGCGGCAGGCGGCCTCCAGGAGGCGGCGGAGGGCAAAGCGGGCGAAGTCGGCGGGGGTGGCGACGGGGAAGTGGCGGAGGCGCTTGCCGGGGCCGCGGAGGAGCCCGTCGGGGTCGGGGAGGTCGGCGCCGTGGTTGAAACCGAGGTTGAGGTGGTCGCGGTCGACGGCCAGGGTGCAGAAGTGCTGCGACATCTTGCGGGGACCGACGCCGTAGCCGACGACGTTCTGGCGCGGCCAGCGGACCTCCACCACGTCCGGGTAGACGGAGCGGATCAACTCGCGCGATCGTTGGGCGAGGTCGCGGACCGCCGGCGAGGCGGCGTCCATGAGGGCGTCGAATCCGTCGCCCATGTCGGCTCCTTCCCCCTGATGGACCGCTCCTCAGCAGGGGAGCGGCAACGGAAGGCCGGGGCTTCTCCGACCTTGCGCTCCTGCCGCGCCGGCTAGCCGGGGTCGATCGCGGCGGGACGCGGCGGCGGGACGCGGTTGCGGCCCCGTGGGGCCGTCGGCGCGGCGAGCGGCGCCCTTCCGCGATGGTGTTCTCGCGCGCGGTAGTCTCCCACGGTGCCGCGGCGGATGGGCGTTCGCGGCCGCTCGCTCCACCGCCGTCGCACGTTCGGCGATGGGGTTGCTGGCGGGCGGCGCTCCCGGGCGCGGGCGCTTGCGCTCCGGACGCGGGCGCGATACGGTCCGGCGCTTGGCGGCGAGAACGGAGAACGGGAGGGGAGACGGATGGGCGAGGCGGGGGGAACGCTGGACGGGGCGTCGGCCGGGGAGGCGGGCGGCGGAGCGGAGCGCGACCGGATGGACCGGAAGCACGTCTTCGTCGTCAACGGCTCGCCGGAGTTCCTCGACCTGGCCCGGGATCTGCTGCAGGAGGAGCGCTACAACGTCACGACGACGAACTTCGTCCCCCAGACGTTCGACCAGATCGCCGCGCTCCAGCCGTCGCTACTGATGGTCGACCTGGCGGTCGGCGCTCGGGCCGGCTGGGAGCTGCTGCAACGGCTGAACGGCGAAGCGGTCACGAACGGCATCCCGGTCGTCGTCGTCTCGACCGACCCGAGCCTGCTGGAGGAGGCGAAGGCCCAGCAGGCGCGCTACGGCGGCCAGCACTTCCAGGCCAAGCCGTTCGACATCGACGAGCTGGTCCGCGCGGTCGAGGATCTGATCGGTCCGGCCTGAGCGGGCGCTACGAGGCGCCCTCCTCGTCCCGCCGCGGGTCGGCGGCGGCGTCCGGGAACAGGTCGTGGCCCAGTCGCTCGATCTGCTCGCCCATCGCCAGGACCGCCGACTCGATGGCCGCCAGCCGGGCCAGCAGGTAAACCCCCTCGGGGCACTCGATCCGCCGCACGCGCCGTCGCGCCAGTTGCGCCTGGCCGCTGATGACGGTCAGGGGCGTCCTCAGGTTGTGCCGCAGGTCGGCCAGGAGGTCGTCCACGCGGTGTTCGGCCGGACTGCGGGCGTCGGGGTCGGGCGGCATCGATCCTCCGTCAGATTCCGCGGTCGGCGCGAAGCTTGGGGCTGCCTTCGCAAGCGGGGTACCCGTGGCGGCCGCCGGTCCTCCCCGGGGTGGCGAACCGCCCTGCGCCGACGGTCGCCGGGCCGGGTCGTGGGAGGCGGGGCGTGCCACGGCAGGCGGTTCCGGACGGGTCCGGGTCGGCGGGCGTGATCCGCCGGCCGGCGCCGGTCCCGTGCGCCGGCCCCGCCGTTCCGTTCGAGGACAACGGAGCGGCCGCCGCGATCCGAGACGGCCCGGCGCGGCCCCCGGCACCCTCCGGCTGCCGCGCCGGGCACGACGGATCCGTCGCGCCGGTCGCCTCTCCCGGCGGGGGCGACCGCCTCTCAAGCGATGGGTGGGAAAAGGGCGGGGCCGGCGCGTCGGGAGCTTTGCGCCTCGGGCGTCCCCTCGGCGCGGCGGGGTCCACGGCGTGGCGTCCGCCGTGGTCGGCGGCGCGGGCCGGGTCGCGCCCGCAAGGGCGCGGCCGGGGTCCCCGGGGGCGGTCGTGGGGACGCCGCGCCGACGATGCGGGGCGGCGGGTGGCCGCGGACGGTCGGCTCGTCGCCGGCGCGACGCGGTGTTCCTCGGGGCCGTCGGCGCCGGGGGCTGCCCATTGTCGGTGGATCGGTTCTCGCGGGGGAGGCCGTCGAGAAGGGCGCCGGTCCCCGGGATTGTCCTCCCGGCGCCGGTCCGAGCGCCGGGCGTTCGGGGTCTCGCCCGGGCCGCCGGGACCGGCGACGGGCCGGCTGGGCGCGAGGGCGGGGCTGGCGGCCTCGAAGGGCGGGGTAAGCGCCGTGCGGATCGCGTTTTTCACGGACACGTTCCTCCACAACCCGAACGGGATCTCCTCGTCGCTCCTCCTGCTGCGGCGGGAGCTGGAGCGGCGTGGCCACGAGGTCTGGGTGGTGGCGCCGTCGCGGCCGAGAGGTTGCTGCGAGGGGGCGCGGGTGGTGCGGGTGGTGCGGGTGCCGAGCGTGCCCTACCCTCCCCTGCCGGCGCACCGCCTGGCGTGCCCGCTGGGGACGTCGCTGCCGGCCGGGATCGACGTGGTCCACACCCACACGCCGTTCGGGGTCGGCCTGGCGGGGGCCTGGCTGGCGCACCACCGCGGGCTGCCGCACGTCTCGACGGTCCACGTCGACTACCGGCGCTACCGGCACTACGTCCCCGCGCTGGCGTCGCTCGACCGGCGGTTCGGCGTCGTGCCGGGGCTGCTGCGCGTCTTCTACCGGCGGGCCGACCTGATCCTGGCGCCGAGCGAGGCGGCCCGAAGGATGGCGGAGGGGTACGGCATCGGGCGGCCGATCGAGACCGTGCCGAACGGGGTCGACCGCGCCTTCCTGGCGGGGGCGCCGCCGGTCGCGAGCCCATGGCCGCCAGGCCGGCGGCGGCTGCTGGCGGTGAACCGGCTGGGGAAGGAGAAGGAGGTCGGGGTCCTGCTGGCGGCGCTGGCGCCGCTGGCGGCCGCGGCCGACGTCCACCTGGTCGTGGTCGGCGACGGGCCGGAGCGGCGGTCGCTGGCGCGGCGGGCGGCGGCGATGGGGCTGGCCGACCGGGTGACGCTGCTGCCGGAGGTCCCGTTCGCCGCGATCGGCGGCTACTACCGGGGGGCGGAGCTGCTGCTGGCGGCGAGTTCATCGGAGACGCAGGGGCTGGTCGTCTGGGAGGCGCAGGCGATGGGGGTCCCGGTGGTGACGGTCGCGGCCGGGGGGGCGGCGGAGGGGGTGGTCGACGGCCGGACCGGCTACCTGGTGCCAGCCGGCGACGCGGCGGCGCTGGCGGAGCGGGCGCTGGCGCTGCTCGGGGACGAGGAGCGGCGGCGCGCGTTCGGTGCCCGGGCCGAGGCGTGGGCGGGCCGGGAGACGGTCGGCGTGATGGCGTCGCGGACGCTGGCGGCCTACGGGTCGGCGGCGGCGCTGCGCAGGTGCCGGCGGAGGGTGGGGAGCGGCGCCGTCATCCCGGCGCCTCGGACGTGAGGGGCGGTGAGGATGGCGTCGGGCACCCGCCGGGAGATCGCCGTGGCATCCGAGTCGCTTGCGGACGGACCCGCGCGGGCACGTCCGGAGCTCGGGGAACCGCCCTGGCCTCCCCGCCCGCAGGGCCGGTGCCGGGGCACCGCAAGCCCCGCGCCGAACCCGCGACCTGAGCACCCCCCGGGGCTGGGCACGGCCCGTGCCCACCGCCGCTGCCAATATCCGCCCGCTACCGGCCCCGGACGACCACCGCTGCCCCAGCCGCCGGCCACCCCCGCGGGACAAGGGATCCGAGGCGTTGTAGCTCGCGATACATCAGCCGCGCCGAAAACCGTGACACAAAACGCCCCCGTGACGATATGTAGAAGTAGGGGGAACAACGTCCCCCGCTCACCCGGCCGCCGCCGCGCCGGCGCGAGCCGGTCCCGACGCCGGACGGGCTCCGACCCGCTGAGCCGGGCTCGGCGACGCCCCCGCCACCACCCGGAGCCCGTAGCGATCCCCGGGTCCGTCCCGAGGTGCCCGGCCGGGGCCGATCGTCGGCGGGAAACCACCTGCGGCGCCCGGAGCACGGAGCAACGCGCCCTTCGGCACGCCGCGGCGCCGTCGTGCGCCGTCGTCCACCGTCCCGGTCCGGACCCGCGAAGAGTTCCCAGGGACCACGGCGGGGGTGGCCCACCGATCCCCGAAGGCGGCCGCGCGCCGCATGGGAGACGTGCCCGGGGGACGCCGCAAGGCCGTTCCGGGCCCGGTTGCCGGCGGAGCGACCAGCGACCGGGCCGCGCCGCCGCCGGGACGTTGGCCGGGGGCCTCGGCCTCGTGGCGAGGATGTGAGCGCCCCCGACGCTAGGCCGCCTCGGAGACTTCCCGCTCGACCGACGCCGGCAGCCCGTCGAACAGGCCCGTCGCGCCGGCCGGCCGCCAGAGGGGGACGGCGGCGGCGGAGAGGGGGACGGGCCAGGGCTCGATCGGCATCGGGGCGCCCTGCTCCGCCGAGTCGAGGCCGCGCAGGATCAGCTCCATGGTGCGGTAGCTCTGGGCTGCCGTGCCGACGAGGGGGGCGCCGTGCTGGAGGGCGTCGGCGAAGTTCAGGAACTCGTTGTGGTAGCCGCCGTCGGGTTGGTCGACGCGGTGGGTCTCGAGCGCGCCGTCGGGGCGGAGGAGGCGGATCTCGGAGCGGGCGACGGTCATCACGCCGTCGGTGCCGTAGAGGCGGAGGGCGTTCGGCTCGTCGCGGACGGCAAACTCGGGGTAGACGGCGGTGTAGGAGCCGGCGGCGCCGGAGACGAAGCGGAGGGTGAGGGCGAGGTCGGAGGGGCCGCCGTGGGTGGCGTTGGCATCCTGCGTCTCGCCGGCGACGCGGTCGGCGTCGCCCAGCAAGAAGCGGAGCTGGGCGGTGTGGTGGACGCCGCCGTCGAGGTGGGCGCCACCGCGGTAGCCGGGGTCGTGGCGCCACGGGGTGGAGGAGAACTCGCCGGGCTTGGGGACGAGCTGGGAGACGTTGCGCCAGTGGGCGAGGTGGACGCGGCCGATCGCGCCCTCGTCGAGGAGGGAGCGGGCGAGTCGGAGGTCGTCCCGATAGAAGAAGTTCTCGGCGATCAGCACCGTCCGGTCGGGGTGGGCGGCGACGGCCTCGACGGCGGCGCGGCCCTCGGCGAGGTCCTTGCCGGGCGGCTTCTCGCAGACGACGTGCTTGCCGGCCTGGAGGGCGTCGCGCAGGACGGGGAGGTTGAGGGGGATCGGCAGGGAGATCAGGGCGGCGTCGACGTCGTCGCGGCGGAGGAGAGTCTGGTAGTCCTCCGCGTACTCGGTCATCGCGGTGCCGGTGTAGGCGGCGAAATGCTCCGCCTTGGGGCGGGTGTGGTTGGCGAAGGCGACGATTTGGAAGCGGTCGGTGAGGCGCTGCAGGGCCGGCCAGTGGAGCTTCTCGACGGCGAGGCCGGTGCCGATGACGCCGAGGCGGATGGGGTCGGTCATGGGGTCCTCGCTGGGCGAACGGCGGTCTGGTCGGGTCTGGGGAGGGGACAGCGCAGGGGGCGTGCCGGGGTGGGCGGCGGTCCCGGGGATCGCGCCGAACGGCCCGCGCCGGGCTGGAGGACCCGGGCCGACCCAGCAGCGCCGCACCGGGGGGCTGAGGAGGGAGCGGGCCGGCGGAAGCGCACCCGAGCGGGGTGCGAGGGGAGACGGCACGGCCGCGTCCGGATGCGGGCCGGGTCGGAGCGGACCGACGCCGGTGGCGGGCAAGCCGGGAGCGGCTGGAAGGGGAACGGGACGGGGGCGTCTCGACGACCGAGACGCCCCCGCTTGCGGACCGGTGTGTTGCCCGGGGCCGCCCCGCGTTGCGGCCCCGGGCATGGTGAGCGTCGCCGGCCTTACTCGGTGGAGAAGGCGTAAACGGTGGTGGTGGTGTACTCGCCGTCCGGCTCGAGGAGGGTGGAGGGGAAGTCGGGCTGGTTCGGGGAGTCGGGGAAGTGCTGGGTCTCCAGCGCCAGGCCGTCGCCCTGGCGGTAGGGGCGGCCGCTCGTGCCGATGGTGGTGCCGTCGAGGAAGTTGCCGGAGTAGAACTGGATGCCGGGCTCGGTGGTGGAGACCTCCATCACGCGGCCCGACTCCGGGTCGCTGAGGCGGGCGGCGAGGATCATCTCGCCGTCTTCGGGATCGTCGCGGTCCAGGACCCAGTTATGGTCGTAGCCGCGCCCGATGATGATCTGCTCGTCGTCGGAGCGGATGTCCTGGCCGATCGGCTTCGCGGTCGTGAAGTCGAAGGGGGTGCCGTCGACGGGGGCGATCTCGCCGGTCGGGATCAGGGTCGCGTCGACGGGGGTGAAGTTCGGGGCGTTGAGCTCGAGCTCGTGGTCGTAGATGGAGCCGGTACCCTCGCCGCCCAGGTTGAAGTAGGAGTGGTTCGTGAGGTTGACGTGGGTGGCGGCGTCCGTGGCGGCGGAGTAGTCGATCCGGAGCTCGTTGTCGTTGGTGAGGGTGTAGGTGACCTCGACGGAGAGGGTGCCGGGGTAGTTCTCTTCGCCGTCGGGGCTGATCCGGCTGAGACGGAGGGCGACGCCGTTCTCGGCGTTGCGGACGGCCTGGGCGCCCCAGACGACCTTGTCGAAGCCGACCTCGCCGCCGTGGAGGTGGTTCTCCTCGTTGTTGAGGGCGAGACGGTAGGTCTCACCATCGATCGTGAAGGTGCCGCGCGCGATCCTGTTCGCGTAGCGGCCGGTGATGCTGCCGAAGTAGGGATTGCCGGCGACGTACTCGTCGAGGGTGGCGAAGCCGAGGGCGACGTTGGCCATCTCGCCGTCGCGATCGGGGACGCGGATCGACTGGACGATCCCGCCGTAGGTCATGATCGAGACTTCCATGCCGTTGGGGTTGGTGAGGGTGTAGAGGTCGACCGAGGCGCCCTCGACGTCGCCGAAGGGGGTGGAGGTGATGGTCCCCCCGCCGCCGGTTGGGGTGGCGCCGGGCGTGGCACCGGGCGAGGCCTGGGGGGTGGCCTGGGCGAAGGCGGTGGCGGCGCCGACGGAGGCGGCAACCAGACCGACGACGGTCAGGGAGCCGAGCGCCGCGGCGATGCGGCCTCCGGGCGGGCGGAAGAAGCGGGCGCGCATGGGGGTCCCCTCCGTGGCTGGCCGTCGAGCGTCGACGGCGGCATAGCGTCCCCGGCACGCGCTCCGTGCCGGCTGGGGGCGCATGGTAGCAGCAATAACGGGGGTGCGGGGGAGGCAAAGGGGCCGGGGATTGGGGGGAGAACGCGGGGGACGCGGGGCGGTGGTGGGACAACCGCGGCGGTTCGGCGGTCTGGGCGTTTCGCCCGAGTCTCCCCGCTCCGCTCCCAGCCCGAAGAACGAAGGGTCACCCCGCCGCGACGCCGACCGGGATGTCCCCCCGTTCGTCGGATGGCGGGGGCCGGGGTGTGGGACATCGGGACGGGGGGGCGCGAGGATGCTGCCGACCCCGAGTTCCCTTGGCGACGCGGGAGAGCACGGGGCTCTCCCCGACGAACCTGGTACCGGCCGTCAACCGTTGGCCGTTGAAGCGTCCCCGTTGGCGAGCGCCGCCCGCCCGCCGTGGCCGGCTGTTGCCGAAGCGAGTTGCGGGAGCTAGTTGATGAGGGCGTCGGGGACGGGCGCCGTGGCGGGGTGCGCGGGGTCGAGGTGGGCGGCGATCTCGGCGGCGGCGTCATCGCGGGCCTTCGCGGAGAGGGCGGCGACGCGGCGGTCGAGGGCGGCGTCAAGGGCTTGGGAGAAGGGGGGCGGGGGGACGCTCTCGGCGGGGGTGGCCTCCATGTCGACGACGGGGGCGACGGCGGCGGCACGGACCTGGAGGGTGTAGTGCTCGATGGCGGCCTCGGCCCAGGCGAGGTAGGCAGGGATCGCGGCGGCCGGCTCGTCGATGGCGACGGACTGGAAGCGGGTGCTGGCGTCTTCGAGAGCCTGGTCGGCGGCGGCCAGGTCGGCGTCGTAGGAGGCGATGACCCCCTGCGCCCAGGCGCGGCGCTTAGTCTCCTCTTCCTGGGCAACGCGCTGGCGGGCGGCCTGGGCCTGGGTGGCCAGTTCCTGGGCGCGCCGCGCGGCGGCCTCGGCCTCTTCCTGCGCCTTCTGGGCTTCGCCCAGGATCTTGTCGATGTCGGCCATGATGGTCGCTCCCCGTCTCGGTGTCCGCGCCACGGCCGGTCGTCGGCGGGCGCTCTCCGGCAAGGCGACGCAGCATCGCTGCCACGCGGTGGGAGCGCCGGGGACGGGAGCGGATTCGGACGGGGGAGTGAATTGGCACGGGATGTGCCTTACAAGTCTCCTTATGACGAGTACACGGGCGACGCGGGGCGTCGGTCGGGATCGCCCGGGAGGCAGGACGATGACGGACGGTGGACGTGGGTCGGTGCCGGAGGACGGAGGGGACGGGGACGAGCGGCGCTACCCCGCGAGCCGGCTCCGGCCGCGGTCGCCCGGCCGGTCGGGCGCGCCGGAGGCGGGGCGGGGCGGGGACGTGCCGCCCCTGAATGCCTCGCCGCGGGAGGCGACGCCCCTGGACGAGCCGTTGGCCGCCGATCCGCTGCTGGGCGGGTCCGGGGTGGACCCGTTGCTCGGCGGACCGGGGGCCGATCCGCTGGCGGGGCCGTTGGGGACGGGGGGGCGGGGCGGTTCGTTGTTCGCGCCGAAGAGCTTCGCGGGGGGGCGGGTGCAGGTCTTCGGCTGCGCGCCGGGGTTCCTCATCGTCTCGCTGGTGCTGTCGCTGCTGCTGACGCTGCTGCTGAACCTGCTGTAGGCGGACCTCACCCCCGGGCCCGCTCGGTTGCGAGGGAGGGGGGAGCACGCGTCGGAGGAGTCGATCCGGAGAGCGGTGGTGCAAGCCGGCGCGACGACGGATGGCGTGGTGTGCTCCGTTCTCCGGCGGCCCGGGGTCAGCGCTTCGGGCACCGGACTCGACGGATTGCGGACTGAACGCGCGGAACCTTGCCGGGGAGCGGATGCTATCCAGCATTTGCTGGTAACAAGCTGGGGCCCAGGGGATGCGCGGACACGGTGACAATAGGCGATCGCGAGGCGAGGGGGCGGGATGAACGAGGACGCGGTGCGGGGGCTGCCGGTCTACGGGGTCGGGGACGGGCGGGAGCTCGGGCGGGTGCGGCACGTCTACCTCGACCCTGGGAGCCAGCGGGTGGTGGCGCTCGGGGTGCTGCCTCCGGAGGTGGCTCCCGAGGAGGCGCCGGGGGCGCTCGACCCGACCGGGGCCGCGTTCGTGGCGGTACCGCGGGGACTCACGTTTCTGCCGACGGCGGCGGTGCGCTCGATCGGCGCGGACGCGGTGATGGTGGCGGACGCCGCGGCGCTGGAGGCGGAAGCGCCGGCGGGCGAAGCGGAGCTCGTCGCGCTGGACGCGTTGGACGGGCGCGGGGTGGTCGCGCAGGGGGGTGGGGAGGTTGGCCAGTTCGCGGGGGCGGAGTTTGACCCGACGAGCTTCGCGCTGACGGGCATCGAGGTGGGCCGGGGGCTACTGCGGCGGCGGTCGCACCTACCGGCGGCGATGGTGCACGACCTGCGGTCGGACCCGATCGTGGTCGCGGCGGAGGCGGACCCGGCAGCGCTGCGGCCGGCGAAGCCCGCGCGGGCGGAGCGGCGGGAGGCGCCCGCCGAGAAGCGGTCCCGGCCGGAGAGCGCGCCTGCCAGGACGCGGGTGTTCGGGCGGGGTCGGTCGACCGTCGAGGTCGCGGCGGTCGCCGATCCGGTCGGCACTGGGACGGAGCCTCGGAAGCAGAAGACCAAGAAGAAGTCGGCGAAGGCGCCCAAGGCGCCGAGGGGGGAGCGGAAGGCGGCCGAGGCAGGGGGGGCATAGGGCCCGAGCGTGGGGCGTCGGCCTCGCGCAATGCCGCTGTGGAACGGTGCCGGCCACGTCCCAACCCTCGACGCTTCGCACAGACAAGCCGAACAATGATGGACGGCGAGGCGCCCTGGGTCGGAGTTGGTCGGCGGCGTAGGACGGCGGTGACTCGGGCGCGGGGGGCGGTCAACTGCCGCGTCGTCCCCAGCGTTTCGCCCGTTCGCCGATCCGTGCCTTATCCCTCCGGTCACGGCCCGAGCCGTTCAGTCCGCAGGGAGGCGAAGCCCGACTAAACGGCGCTGAGCCCGCCGAGGATCGCCAGGACCATCGCACGGCCATCGGCGTTGCCTCCGGGACTCCAACCGGTGACATGGAGCCTGGCCCAGGCGGTCACGATCGTCGCCGCCATCGTTGCCATCGCGGTTGACCGGCGTCTCGGGGCATCCGCCCGGACACAGACCGGCTGGGAGGTCAGCCCGGGGAGCGCACCCTCGGCGCTCGGCGCGCGTCGAGGCGGAGCCCCACCCCAATGCTGGCGAGCAACAGCACGACGGGGATGACGTTGGAGAAGGCACTCGGGTTCAGTGCGCCGGCGGTCAAGAAGTGGAGGTTCACGAAGAGGCCGCCGAGGATCGCGGCCTTGGTCAGCGCCCCAGCCCTTGGGGAAGCTACGCTCGTCCGTACCGTCCTCGCCGGCGCCGCCTCGGAGACCGCCGCGCCTGCCACACCCGCCGGGCAAACCGCTGGAGACCGGGCCTGCGCAGGAGTTGGAGACTCACACGACGCTCCGCCATCATGGCCCTACTGCTCGCATTAACTTCCAAAGGCTTATAGAGCGCGTTCTGGAAACCTACCGTCTGACCGTGGACCCCCATCGCGCGGGGCCGGTGCCGGGGCACCGCACACAGCGTGCTGAACCCACCAAGCCCCCGGAGGCTGAGCACGGGGGGCGCCCCCCGTGCTCAGCCGAAGCCGGTCTCACGTCCCGACAGTGACGGCTTCTGCAATCGTGCGGGAGGCATGCGGTGCGCGTGCGGGGCGACTCGAGGCCGGGTGGCCGTTGCGGTCTCGGAACCCGCCTCGCCGTCTCCGTCTCGCTCCTTGCGGACCCGTTCGGGTCCCGATGCGCCCCGTGCAAGGGCGGCGGCTGGTCCTGGACACCGATCGGGATCGGGTCGTCGCGGGAGGCGGGCCGGTGTGATCCGGGTGCCGCGCCCGGTGGCCATCTTTCCCGGCCTCAGCCGGGGCGCTTTGCGGTCTCGTTGTGGGGGGCGTCGAGCGGACTTGAGGGCGTGGCATCCCCCCGCCGCTACGGGGCAATCTCGGCGCCGTAGTGTTGGTTTGGGGAGCCGTCGGCGGGGAAGTCTTGGCCGGCGATGGCATTGGGGCCCGAGAAGGGGGTGGAGACGTTGGCGCCGTCGGTGAGCTGCCAGAGGGTGAGATCGATGTGGGGGGTGCCGGCGTAGCCGGGGCCGCCGGGACCGGAGACGACACCAAGGGGTTGGCCCTGGGCGATGGGTTGGCCGGAGCCGAGACCGCCATCGAGGGTGAGGTGGAACATGGCAACACCGGAGCCGTTGCCGGCGTCGATCAGGATGCCGCCGCTACCGGGGTCGACCCAGCGGACCGTGCCGGAGACGGGGGCGTAAACGGGCTGGCCGGCGGTGTCGCCGCTTCCGAGGGCAAGGTCGAGGGAGTAACGATAGTCGGCTTGGGGACCCCGGTTGGTGTGGGTGCCGTTGTTGTAGCCCTGGATGACGGTCCAGCTGCCGCCCGACATGGGCCAGGCAATGCCGGACGAGGGGGAAGACGTCCCCGAGGGGACGGAGGGGACGGAGGGGGCAGGGGCGGGGTCTGGGACAGGGGGGGCGTCGGTGACGGTGGGTGAGATGGGGTCCGTGGGGGCGAGGTAGGCGGCGGCGGCCCAGCCGATCTGGCCCTCATAAGAGACGGGGGAGAAGCCGTTCTCGGGGGGGCCGACGGTCTGGAGGGGGGCACCGGGGGGAAGGACGAGGAGAACGGGGGCGGTGTCGGCGGGGCTAACGCGGAGGTTGAGGGCCCCGGTGGTGCTGACGGCACCGGCGGAGGGGGGCGGAAGAGACGACGGGAGCAGCGTTTCGGAGGGGTCGGAGGTGGCGAGGGATGCGGCATCGAGCCAGCCAAAGGTCCCGTCGGCGGTGACGACGGGGAGGAAACCGGCGGTGGCAGGACCGGCGAGGGTGACGGCGGCGCCGGCCGGGAGGGGCAGGAGGACGGGGTCGGCGGCGCTGGGACCGGCGCGGAGGTCCACCTCGGCGGTCGTCGTCGCCGCGTTGCCCGTCGCCGGGGCGGCGGCCCCTGAGACGGCCGGCGCAGCGGCCGCCGTCGGCTCGTCGGGAGCGGCGGGGGGCGGGGTAATCGGATCGCTGGCCGGGCCGGGCGGGAGGTCGGTGGCCGTCGTCGCGGGGGCCGGATCGGTCACGGCAGGGCTGGTGGTTGAGGCGGCGACGGCGGCGGCGGGGACGTAGCCGGTTTGGCCGGCGGCGGTGACCTCGGTCCAGTCCGTGCCGTCGGCGGCGGGGACGGGGCCGGCGAGGGATTCGAGGGGGGTGCCGGCGGGGAGGGCGGCGAGGACCGGGGCGCCGTAACCAGGCGCAGCGCGGAGGAGGACGGTCCCGCCCTCGGGGGCGGTGATCGTGGCGCCGCTTGGGGCAGGTGCGTCCTGGGCGCGAGCGGTTGAGGGCGCGAAGCCCGAGCCGGCGTGGGGCGCCAGAAGGAGGCAGAGGAGCGCGGCCAGGACGAGAGCGGACCACCGGGTGGCCCCGCGGACGGGCGTCGGCATCGGGTCTTCCCTCCGAGGTCGTGGCGAACCGGACCCCGGGCCTCCGGGGTCGGTCGTCGGATGGTTCGATGCTGGGGAGACGGGGTCGGCCGTCCCGTGGCGGCCGTTGGGGCAAACCCGGCACGGGCGGCCGGGCGGCGTCCATCGACGCCACGGTCCGGTCGGCGCCGCGTGATCGGCGGTCGGCGTGGGGAGGCCTCGGACCGCGCGGTCGCCCCATGCGCATGGGTGCGGCGCTGCGGCGGTCTCCCCGCGCGCCCTTGGGGGAGTGGGGCACGGCAGAGCGCCGTGCCGTAACGGCGCCGGGCGTCCAGCCACGCCGACGCCGGGAGCGCGGCCGGGCGGGCGGCGCGCAAACCCAAGGGCGGGCGCAGGGTAGCACACGAGCTTTGAGCTACGATCCGTCGGCCGTCGGTCTTCGCGCTGGAGGGGTGGTGTTCCGGCTGTCGGGCGTGCGCCGCAGAGGCCCAGGGGCGGTTGGGGGAGATGCCACGATAATGGGGGCGACGGCCGGGGGGCATCGGTCGGCGGTCGTCGCGGGGGATCGACGGGATGGAGCGGGCGCGGGTCTCGGCGGCGGTGGTCTCGCTGGTGCTCGTCGCCGCTCGGCTCGGGCTGCGCCGCTCACGAAGCAAACCGCCATCCCTCCCCGAAACCGGATTGGCGCCAGCAGCAGAACCTCTGTCGCACGTGGTCACGGAGTCCCCGCCGTCGCGGTCCCGTCCGACCGGCGCGGCGCCCGTGGCTGGGCGCGGCGGGGTGCCGCGCGTGGTCGGGGGGCTGGACCGCTGGCTCGGGGTTGCCGGCGTCGCCGGCCTGGTGGTCACCCTTGGGTTGGTGGTTTGGAACGCCTCGGGGTGGCCGGTCGCGCGGCCGGAGGGCGCGGAGACGGATTGGGCGCTGGTGAGCGCGCTGATGACGCTGGCGGTCTGGGCGGTGTTCCTCGTCTGGAAGGTGCCGGAGTGGCAGGCGGCGAGCCGGGTGGGAAGCAGCGGAGTCGGGCCGGCGGAGCTTTTCGAGATCGAGAACGCGGCGCGGGGGACGCTGGGGCAAATCCTGAGCGGGCTGGCGGTGCTGGCGGGGCTGCTCTTCGCCTGGCAGCAACTGGGGAATACGAGCGAGACGTTGGAGGTGAGCCAGGAGGGCCAGATCACCGAGCGGTTCACGCGTGCGGTCGATCAGCTTGGCAGCGACGACGTGGCCGTCCGGCTCGGCGGGATCTACGCGTTGGAGCGGATCGGGCGAGACTCGGCGCGGGACCGGGGCCCGGTGCTGGAGGTGCTGGCGGCGTTCGTTCGGCAGCACGCGCCGATGCCTGGGCTGGCGGTGGCGCCGGACGGGACCCCGGCCACAGCGTCGGGTCGGCTGTCTGTCGATGTCCAGGCGGTGCTGACGCTGTTGACGCGGCCGGGGAGTGCCCGGCGGGATGGGGGGTGCCTCGACCTGGGGCAGACGCGGCTCGTCGGCGCCGATTTGGCGGGTGGTGACCTGACGGCGCTCTGCTTCGACGGAGCCGATCTGTCGCGCGCCGACCTGAGCGGGTCCTCCGGCGACCCTCGCCTGGGCGGGGTGAACCTCGGGAGCGCAGACCTCGGCGCGGCGCGGCTGGAGGGTGCGGTGCTGATCGGCGCCGATCTGACCGGTGCCAACCTCAGCCGGACCAACCTGACGGGAGCCGATCTCACGGACGCGGACCTCGGCACGTTCGCCCTCGATCGGACGAATCTGCAGAACTCCAGGCTGAATGGGGCAGACTTCGAGGGGGCGTTCTTCTCCGAGGCGGACCTGACGGGTGCGACCGGGGTGACACAGGCGCAGCTCGATTCGGCGGTCGTCGATGAGCGAACGAGGCTTCCCGGCGTCGTTCGTGGCACGCCCGAACGGTGACGCTGGAGCGGCACGTCAGCGTCGCACGAACCTGGTTCTGCGGGGCCGTGGGCGCGGAAAGTGGAATCCCGCCGGAGCGCGAGCGCGGGAAGCGGGGCGGGTAAGGAGGTCACGCGGAGGCGGCGTCCACCGGCGGAGCGATTGGGGCGGGTGGGAACGCGGCGGGACCGGTTAGCGTCGGAACAGGGCAGACACCCAGGTCTGTCCTGACCCGCGCGGAGGAGAAACACGGTCGGTTCGTCCGCGAACGGATCAGGTCGCGAGCGACGGCCCTTGCTGCAGAGCTCCGTTGTACCCGTCCCGCCACGATCGCGAGGAGCATTGGGACGGGGCGTGATCCAACCCGGCACTGCCGGGCGACCGCCGTCGAACGAACCGGCGATCGGGCGCCGAGCCGACCGTGCGCCTGGGGAGGGACGGCTCGCTAGGGAACGGGGCCAACGGTGCCGAGGAGCTGGAGGTCGCCGCCGACAAGGGGGCCTTCGGCTTCGTAGCCGAAGCCGGTGGGGGCAGCGGCGTCGGCAAGGCGGTCGCCGACGGTGAGCGAGGCGGTGTCCTGACCGACGGCGTCCGGGCCGGCGTCGCGGAGGCGGAGGAGGAAGGGGTGCTCGCCGTCGCCGTTGGCGAGCATGGTGCCACGGACCTCGCGGGCCCGCTCGTCCTCGGGGTCGTCGTCGTAGGCGATCGGGCCGACGCTCTCGAAGGCGATCTCGCCGCCGTCGGCGGCGGGGTCGATCCAGCGAACGAAGCCGGCGGCGCGGGGCGAGCCGTCCTCGATGCGGCTGGCGAAGAGGACGACCTGAGCCTCCCCGGCGGCGGTCCGGACAACGCCGCCGCCGGTGATGCCGACCAGGCAGCACTCGCAGTCGTCGCCGTCGCAGAGGCAAGGGCGGCACATCAGCTCGACGGTGCCCACCTCCCCCGCCGACGCTCCCGGCAGGCCCTGGCCGCGAGCGGCGGTCGGGGCGCCGGCGAGGAGGGCGGTCAGGCCCCCGGCGAGGCGACGGAGCAGGCGGCGGCGGGGGAGACGGGCGGCGACGGCTCGCGTGAGCGCATCGAAGCGACGGGCGTCCATGTTCCCTCCTGGGCGAGGAAGCGAGGGGGGCCAAACAAGCAGAGGTCCGTCGTCTATCCTACCGTACCGCGGCGAGGGGGCGGACGGGAACGGCGGATCGATCTCACGCTCGCCGCGCCCGGGTGTTCCGCACTCGGAGGGCATGGTTCGTCCGGGTCGGGAGCGACCGGGCCGCCGGGCCGGCGTAACGCGGGGGCGGGTCGGCGCACCATAACGGGGGGCGCGCTCGATCCGGGGCGATCGGCGATGCCGTGGGCGCTATGGTAGGGTGCCGCCGGCACGGTCGGCCGTGGGGCGGACCGTGCGCAGGGGGGCGACCCGTGGAGCTGCTGGCCGACGCCTGGCGCTATGTGCTGGACAACCCGGAGCGGGTCCGGGAAGCGGTCGTGGTCCACCTGCAGCTCTCGCTGGCGGCGCTGGCCCTGGCGATCGCGATCTTCGTCCCGATCGGCGTCCTCGTCTCCCGCAGCGGGCGGGTCGGCGCGGGTCTGCTGGGGGCGGTGGCGGCGGTGCGGGTTGTGCCGAGCCTGGCGGCGTTGTTCCTCCTCTACTCCGTGATGGGGACCGGGTTCGAGCCGGCGCTGGTGGCGCTGACGCTGCTGGCGGGCCCTCCGATCGTGATCAACACCGACGCCGGACTGCGAAACGTCGACGCGGCGGTGCTGGAGAACGCGCGAGGGCTGGGAATGAATCCGTTCCAGGTCTTCGCGCGGGTCCAGGCGCCGATCGCACTGCCGGTGGCGATCGCGGGGGTCCGCTCGGCGGCGGTCGAGATCGTCTCCTCGGCGGCGCTGGCCGCCTTCATCGGGGTCCGCGGCCTTGGCATTTTCATCACCAGCGGGCTGACGCTCGACCGGTACGAGGTGCTGTTGGTCGGGGCGATCCCCATCACCCTCATGGCGTTGCTGGCGGAGTCGGGCCTCGGGTTGGCCGAGCGCGTCCTGACACCGCCCACCGCGTAGGCATCGGGTGTCCGGCTCCGGGTCGCGGCCCGGGGGACGGCCCCGCAGAAACGGCCCGGGGTCCGGGTCTCGAAGGAGGAGAACATGGTCACGCGACGGACGTTCGTCAAGGGCGCGGTGGCCGCGCCGACCCTCGGCACGGCGCTGCTGGCGTCGACGCGGGGAATCGGGGCGCAGGACGACCCGGTAATCGTCGGCTCGAAGAACTTCACGGAGCAGTTCATCCTGGCGGAGATGTACGCGGCGCTGCTGGAGAACGCCGACGTCCCGGTGGAGCTTGCGCTCAACCTGGGCGGCACCGGTGTCGCCCAGACGGCGCTGGAGGAGGGGGAAATTTCCCTCTACCCGGAGTACCCGGGAACGGCGCTGGTTGAGGTGCTCGGGATCGAGTTCGCGACCCTGCTGGGCGGGGCGACGCCGGCCGCTGGAACAGCCATGGCCTCGCCCATGACGGGCACGCCGGCGGCCGGCGGGAGCGTCGACGAGCTGGTCTACCAGACGGTCAAGAGCCAGTACGAAGAGCAGTTCGGCGTCACGCTGCTCGACCAGACGCCGTTCAACAACACGCAGGCCCTGGCGATGACCCGGGCGGCCTCGGAGGAGCGGGGGATCACGACCATCTCCCAGCTGGTGGAGGCCGCCGGCGACTTCACGATCTCGGCACCGGTCGACTTCGAGGAACGGCAGCAGGACGGCCTGCCGGCGCTGCAGCGCGTCTACGGCGACTTCGAGTTCGGCGAGCTCCTGGCGGTCGACCCGGGGATCAAGTACCGGGCGATCGAGGAGGGGGACGCCGAGGTGGTGGTCGCTTTCGGCACCGACGCTCAGATCGTCGCGCTCGACCTGGTCGTGCTCGAAGACGACCGCGGACTCTTCCCGCCGTACCACGTCGCACCGTTCGTGCGGCAGGACGTGCTGGAGGACTACCCGGCGATCGCCGACGCGCTGAACGCCGTCGCGCCGTTGCTGACGGACGAGGTGATGTCGCGCCTGAACGGGCAGGTCGACCTCGAGGAGATGGAGCCGGAGGAGGTCGCCCGGCAGTTCCTGCAGGAGCAGGGGCTGATCGAGGGCTAGGGCGGCGGGAGCGAAGCGGGTCCACGGTTTGCCGCGCCCCGACCACACCGGTGTGGTCGGGGCGCAGCGTCGGAACAGGGACGCTCGGGTCCGGCCGCCCGGGGTTCAATACCCTAAGCTACCCCAATGGAAGCCCCCGCAAGGGGTTGAGCACGGTCGTGTTCTCGGGGCGGGCCGCCGTTCGAAGGATGGTGCGTCATCGACACGGGGACGGGGCGGGACGCCGGGCCGCGGTGGCAGGCAAGCGCGATCACGTTCGAGAGCGTTTCCAAGACCTTCCCGGGGGCGGCCCGGCCGGCGGTGGATGGGGTCTCGCTGCGGGTGGAGCCGGGACGATTCGTCGTGCTGCTGGGGCCGTCCGGCTGCGGCAAGACGACGCTGCTGAAGATGGTCAACCGCCTCTACGACGCGACGTCGGGGCGGATCGTGATCGACGAGACGGAGGTTCACAGTCTGCCGGCGCCGGCGTTGCGGCGGCGGATCGGCTACGTGATCCAGCAGACGGGACTGTTCCCCCACATGCGGATCGCGGAGAACGTGGCGGTGGTGCCGGGGCTCCTTGGGTGGGACAAGGTGCGGACGCGGCGGCGGGTCGACGACCTTCTGGAGTTGGTCGGGCTGCCCCCAGCGGAGTACCGAGGGCGCTACCCGACGCAGCTCTCCGGCGGCCAGCAGCAGCGGGTCGGTCTGGCGCGGGCGCTGGCGGCGGAGCCGACGACGCTACTGATGGACGAGCCGTTCGGGGCGCTCGACGCGATCACCCGCGCCCGGCTGCAGGGTGAGCTGAGGCGGGTCCACGCTCGACTGGGGCAGACGGTCCTGTTCGTGACCCACGACATCGAGGAGGCGGTCCGCCTCGCGGACGAGATCGTGGTGATGCGGGACGGACGGGTGGTCCAGTACGACACACCGCTGCGGATCGTGATGGAGCCGGCGGACGCATTCGTCTCGGAGCTGGTCGGAGCGGGGGACGTGCTGCGGCGGTTGAGCCTGCTGCCGGTGTCGGCGGCGATGGGGCCGCTCGCGCCCCTCGGGCCGGGGACGCCGACGGTGGCACGATCGGCGCACCTGCGGGACGCCCTCGGGGCGCTGCTGGAGAGCCGCGCGGAGCAACTGACGGTGACCGACGAGGACGTGCGGCCGGTGGGGACGATTGACCTGGCGGCGATCCAGCGGTTGAGCATGCCGCACCCGGAGGAGACGGCGGCGGGGCGGGAGCGGGCGACGCGGGCGGGGTGATATGGGGAGCCCTCACGCCCAACTGCCCCTCCCTCCTGAGGCGGCGGGCACCAGTGGCGGGGACCCGGATGCCGAGGTCGGGGTCGGATCGTTGAGGGTCGGAACCTGGTCCTGGGACCGGGGTCGACAACCGGGAACGCGTTTGCCCGGTCGCGCGGAGTCGAAGACCCCGCGCTGAACCGACGAAGCCCTATGGCTGCTGAGCACGGGCGGGGCGGCGGTGGATCGCCCGCGGTGCCGTCCCTTCTGGGGGAGCGGAGCGGTTGGGCGAGATGGCGGAACGTGCATGGACGAGCTGCGGTTCGATTACCTGTTCGAGAACTGGCGGGAGGTGCTGGTGATGGCCGGGGACCATCTCCGGCTCTGCCTGGCGGCGGTTGGACTGGCGCTGGTCGTCGCGGTGCCGCTGGGGATGGTCGCGGCGAGGTTCCGGGGGCTTACGCTGCCGATCCTCTCCCTCCTGGGGGTGATCTACACGGTGCCGAGCCTGGCGTTCCTGACGTTCTTGATCCCGACGCCGCTCGGGATCGGGCGGGACAACGCGCTGGTGGTGCTGACGGCGTACGCGCAGCTGTTCCTGGTCCGCAACATCGTGGCGGGGTTGCGGGGGGTGGACGCGTCGACGCTGGAGGCGGCACAGGGGATCGGGATGACGCCGTGGCAGGTGTTCCAGCGGGTGCGCTGGCCGCTGGCGTTGCCGGTGGTGCTGGCGGGGATCAGGACGGCGTTCGTGAGCACGATCAGCCTGGCGACGATCGCGGGCTGGATCAACGCGGGCGGGCTCGGACCGCTCCTCTTCAACGGCATCTCCCGCGACCAACCGCCGATGATCCTGGCCGGGGCGGTCGCGATCGTGGCGCTGGCGCTGCTCTCGGACGCGGTCCTGCGGGTGGCGGAGCGATGGACGGCGGCGGCGCGGGCGCAGCGGGCGGGGGCGCGGTAGGACGAGGGGATCAGGAGGTGGAGCCTGGCGGTCGGAACGACGGGGACGGAGGCCCGGAACCGGGCCCGGGGCGGACGGCCGGCGAGTTGGACGAGTCCGGATGCTGCCTGCTCGCCGACGCCCTGGGGGACTCGCCGGAGACGACGATCGCCGTCCATCTGCTCCGGCGCGGGCTGTGCCGGGCCGTGGTCGAGGGACCACCCGAGCGGCCGCGTGTCGCGGTGGTACAGTCCCGCGCCCGCCCGGAGGAGCCGATCGGCTTCGGGGACGATCCGGTGGCGCTCTGGGATGTGCTGCATCGGCTCGGCGGGTGGAGCGCGGTGAACGTGGCGCTCGGAGTCGGCCCGGCACTCGCCGGACGTGCTGAGGCTGCGACCGGGCGCCGCTCGTGGCTTGGGGAGGAGGTCTACCACGTGCTCGATCGGCCGGTCGCGCCGTGGGCCGCTTCGGGGGTTCGCCGGTTGACGCCGTCTGATCTGGCGCTGATGGAGGTTTCGGCCGACGCCCTGGGAATGCACGGCTGGCGATTCGGGAGCGCGGAAGTGCTACTGGCGGAAGGGTTTGCGGCGGGGGCGGTCGTCGGGGGACGGCTGGTGGCGGTCGCGTTCGCGAGCGCGCGCACGGAGCGGCACGCTGAGGTCGGGGTCGTGACGCTGGGGCCGTGGCGGGGGCGGGGGTTGGCGACGACGGCGGCTGCGCTGGTCTGCGCGGAGGTGCGGGGGGCTGGGCAGCGGCCGGTCTGGAGCACGGCGGAGAAGAACGGCGCGTCGCGGCGGGTAGCGGCGAAGCTGGGGTTCGTCGAGGTGGGGCGGCGGGTGTACGTCAACCTCCGCGAGGAGGTGCCCGTGCACACCCGCGGTGCCGCAGCGAAGGGTCCGGGGCCGAAGACCTCGAGCTAAATCCCGCAAAGCCCCCTCGGGCTGCGCACGGTGGGGGCACACCGGAGACCAATGGGGTTTGGGGAGCGGGGCGACGGCTGGACGCGAGGTCAGGGGCAGCGGTCCCCGTCGATGTCCTCCCGTGGATCGGGGAATTCCCCAACGCCGACGCCGCAGGGGGGAGGTCCCTCCCCCACCGGAATGATCGTTGAGGCGGGTTGGGCAGCGGGACCGGGGCGTCGACGGCGGGATCGCGGATGGCCACGGTTCCTCTCGCCGCCCACGCTTTGCTCGCCGGTGGTTCTCGTCTCACCGTCGGCGCCTTCTCGGCGGTCCGCTCTGCCCTGACTACCGGCTTCTTGCTCGTCGCCTGACCGCTCCCCGAAGGTGCTGCCCTCGCCGATGGCGATTTTGGCTTGTCGGCCGCCGGCTCTACGGCCAGAAGCCCCATTCGCGGAGCCAGGCGAGGGAGGCATCCGTGCCGCCGCGGGGCTTGTACTCGAGGCTGACCCAGCCGGAGTAGCCGAGGCGATCGAGTGCGTCGAGGACGAATGGGAAGTTGATCTCGCCGGTACCGGGTTGGTGGCGGTCGGGGCTGTCGGCGATCTGGACGTGGCCGATGCGGTCAAGGTGGCGCTCGACGCTGGCGACGAGGTTCCCCTCGACGCGCTGGGCGTGGTAGACGTCGTACTGGAGGTCAAGATTGGGGTGAGCGGCGCGGTCGAGGAGGTCGAGGGCGGCGGCGGTGGTGGGGAGGAGGAAGCCCGGGGCGTCGATCGGGTTGAGCGGCTCGACGCCGACGCGGACGCCCGCGGCCTGGGCCTGCTCGGCGGCGTGGGCAAGGTTTTCGGCGGCGACCGCGAGCTGGGTCTCGATGGGGATGTCCGGGAGGGTGATGCCGGAAAGGCAGTTGAGGCGGGGGGCGCCGAGGGTGGTGGCGAGGTCGAGGGCGCGCACGACGCCGTCTCGGAACTCGGCGACCCGCGCGGGGTCGTTGGCGAGCCCGCGCTCGCCGGCGGCGAAGTTCCCGGCGGGGAGGTTGATGAGGACGAGCTCGAGGTCGTTGCGGTCGAGGGCCCACTTGAGGGCGGGAGCGTCCTCGCCGTAGGGAAAGAGAATCTCGACGGCGCCGAAGCCGGCGGCGGCGGCGCGGTCGAGGCGCTCGAGGAGGGGGTGCTCGGTCCAGAGCATCGTCAGGTTGGCGGCGAAGCGGGGCATGGCGGACTCCGCGGGTGAAGGGGTGGCGAACGGCTAGGGGACGACGGTGATCGCTTGCCACCCCCAGAGCTTTGTCCTAAAGAGGGCTCGGTTATCGATCGGATCACTCCTCGCGGGGAGATCGATGACAACCTGCCCGGTGTCCGTGCCGGGCAGGGTCCCCGGATCTGGCAGGAGCAGGATGCCGGCGTGACGATGCAGGTCCCCAACACCCCATTCTCGCGGCCGGGTGCGGCATGCCTCGTGGAGTATTTCCAAGTGGTTGGTGTCGTCGGTGATCCGGATGCGTCGCTCGGGGGCGGCTAAGGGCAGATGAGCGATGTCGGTTGCTCCTCTCGGGCCGAGCCTGGCGGTGCTCAAGGCAGCGTGGCAAGCGTGTGATGCACCACAGCGAATGGTCCCGAGACGTTCTCGTCGAGGTCGAGGTCGAACGGCCAGGATTCGTTCTGTCTTCCCCCCGGCTACCCCTTGAAATACTCGCGGTTGAGCAGCGCGAAGGCATCGATGTGCTGGGGATCGGCCCGGTAGTCGTCGATGGTCGACTGGACCGCGGAGTTGAACAGGACATCGTTTCGGCGGTCTGCGCCGCGTTCCCAAACCAGCCAGTCGTCGTGGCCGAGGCGCGCCCGGTAGCGGCCGCGGCGGCGCAGGTCGGGGGTGATGGTCAGCTCCGGGTGGGTCTCGCCGCTGTCGGGCCGTTGCACGGTGCCGGTGCTCGTCACGGTGCCACTTCCGATGCCCGGGTGCTGGCCGCGCGCGGCGAGTTGGGCGGTTGGCAACGATACGCGAGGGGGCAAGCGCGGGCAAGGCCGGGGCGGGCGGTCCGGTCCGATCGTCCGCCCCGACCGCCGGCTACGTTCCGAGGGCGCGGACGTGGAGCATGTTGGTGCGGCCGGACTGGCGGGTCATCGGGAGGGAGCCGGCGATGAGGGCGTAGGCGCCGTCGGTGGCGAGGCCGAGCTCGACGATCTGGCGCCCGGCCATCCGGAAGAGCGCGTCGGGGTCGTCCGCCAGGGGAACGACGGTGGCGCGGACGCCCCAGACGAGATTGAGGCGACGGGCGACCGCCTCGTCGGTGGCGACGCCGATGATCGGGGGCGTGGGTCGGTACTTGGCGACGCGGCGGACGGCGCTACCGGTGAGGGTGAAGACGACCATGTGCTCGACCGGGGAGACCTCGGCGAGCGCCTGGGCGGCGCGGGCGATGGCGTCGGCGAAGGCGATGGTCGGCTCGGTCTGGCCGGGGAGGGGCGCGGCGGCGGTGGCGGTCCGGATCGGGCCGTCGCGCTCCGCCTCGCGGATGATGCGACCCATCGTCTGAACGGCCTCGACCGGGTAGGCACCGACGGCGGTCTCGGCGGAGAGCATCACGGCGTCGGTTCCGTCCCAGACGGCGTTGGCGACGTCGCTCGTCTCGGCGCGGGTGGCGACGGGTTGGGTGATCATCGACTCGAGCATCTGGGTGGCGGTGATGACGGGAACGCCGCGGCTGTTGGCGACGCCGATGATCTCCTTCTGGGCGCGGGGGACGCGCTCCGGCGGCATCTGGACGCCGAGGTCGCCCCGGGCGACCATCAGGCCATCGGCGACCTCGGCGATCTCGCGGACGACGGCGAGGGCCTCGGGCCGCTCGATCTTGGCGACGAGGCCGGGCTGGGCGCCGCCGTGCGCGGCGACGGCCTCGCGAGCGTTCCGGAGGTCGTCGGCCTCGTTGACGAAGGAGAGGCCGAGGAAGTCGACCCCCTGGGCGACGCCGAAGGCGAGATCGGCGCGGTCGACTTCGGTCAGGGCTCCCCCCTTGATCGGGGCGCCGGGGAGGGTGACGCCCTGCTTGCCCAGGAGGAGGCCGCCGCGGCCGACCTGGCAGACGGCGACGCCGTCCCCGATCCGCTCCACCAGCAGCTCGACGAGGCCGTCGGCGATGAGGATGCGGGAGCCGGGCTGAATGACCTCGAAGAGGCGGGGGTAGTCGATCCCGATCCGGGTGGCAGTGGTCGGCTCCGGGGTGTTGACGATCTCGATCGAGGTGCCGCGGGCGATGGGGACCTTCTCGTCGCCGGCGAGGGGGCCGGTCCGGATCTTGAGGCCCCGGAGGTCGAAGAGGATCGGGACTAGGCGGCCGAGCTCACGGGCGGCGGCGCGGACGTCGGCGATGAGGGCGGCCCGCTCGTCCGGCGAGCCGTGGGCGGCGTTGATACGGGCGACGTCGACGCCGGCCTGGAGGAGGTCGCGGAGGCGGTCGCGGCCCGTGGATGAGGGGCCGAGGGTGGCGACGATCTTGACCCGGCGCTCGTCGTAGGGGCTCACGGGCGTCTCTCCTGGCGGTGGGCGGCGGATGACGGGCACGGGGGCGCGGCCGGCGATGGGCCGGGCGCGGGGGCATGGTAGCAGCGGACGGGGGCGGAGGAGGAGGAGGGGAAGATCGTTGCTAAGGCGGGCACCGGGATGGCGGCGCCCGGGATTCAAAACCCCGGGCTACGCCACCGAACCCCCCTGAAGGAGGCTGAGGACGGTGCCCCGCTCCGGGAGGGCCGGTCGGCTATGGCGCGGGCGGGGTCGTCTGGGAGGAGGAGGGCGAGGCCGGCGTTGTCGGTCTTTATGTCGGGGAGGGTGAGGCGGCCGTCGTCGACGGCGAGGCCGCCACGGTAGGTGACGTTCTGGCCGTAGGAGGAGACGCCGACCTCACAGCCAGTGGGCGAGAGGCGGACGACGTCGTTCTCGGCGGCGGCCGCCTCGGGGATGCCGGCGGCGTTGCGGGTGTTGGCACGCAAGCGCTCCTGGATCTGCTCTTGGGTGGCTCGGTAGGCGCCGGAGGCGACGCGGGCGCCTGGGGTGGCAGGGAGGCGGAGAGCGACCTCGGTGGCGACGCCCTCCTCGATCCCTTCGCGGACGCTGCCCCGGACGCGGGGCGGCCGACGAACCAGCCGAGCGCGCCGACCACGAGCAGGCAGCCGCGACGCATTGATGCTTGCTCCGGTGGTGGCGCCGCCCGGCGGGTGCCGGGACGGCGGGGGCGGAGGGGCCTACGGAATGAGACGTCAGGGCTTCGCGGACCTCGTCGGCCTCGGGGCCGACGGTAGCGGCAAGCTGCGCCCTTCCCGACCTTTCCGGCAGCCACCGGCACCGGAGGCCGCGAGCGGCGGAGTGTGGAACGTCTCCTCGACTATCGGTCGGTGGGAGAAGCACGCGGCATCGCGTGCTCCTTGGTGAAGCATCGGCCCCCTCGTCCCGCGATCTACGGGGCGGGGGTGGCGGCCGGGTCAGCGGTGCGGGTCTCGCCGCCGATGGCGAGGGGCGGGAGGGGGAGGGCAAAGAGCCAGGCGTCGAAGAGGGGTGAGAGTTCCCGGCCGCTCACCTCCTCGGCGAGGTCGACGAAGTCGGCGGTGGTGGCGTTGCCGTTGGCGTAGCGGCGGGGCCAGGCTTGGAGGATCGCGAAGAAGGCGTCGTCCCCGACCTCCTGGCGCAGCGCGTGGAGGGTGAGGGCGCCGCGCTGGTAGACGGCGCCGGAGTCGAACAGGTTCTCGGGGCCGGGGTCGCCGGTGAGGACGTCGGCGCCGGGGAAGAAGGAAACCGGGACGCCGAGCGCCTCGATCTGGGTCAGTGCCGCCTCGGCGGTGATCCGGTCGAGGTCGGCCGCGTCCTCGGCGCCGAGGGCTTCGAGGAAACCCGCGCGTTGGTCGGCGGGGAGGGGCTGGCCGAGGGCCCGCTCGAAGGCGGCGAGAACCTCCCGGGCGTTCTGCGCGGCGCGGGCGGCGGGGTTGCGCAGGCTGGCGGCGGCCCGGTCGGTGCTCCGCCGCGCGAGCGCGTCGTACCACCGGAGGAGCTGGCGGTCGCGAGCGCGGGGACTGTCGCTCCGTTCCAGCCAGAGCGCCTCCGCGTAGGAGGCGAACCCCTCGTTCAGCCAGATGTCCTGCCAGCGGAGGGGGGTGACGGTGTCGCCGAACCACTGGTGCGCGGTCTCATGGACGAGGATCTGCTCGAGTTGGGCGGCGCCGGCGCGCGTGAGGCGGTCACCGCCGGGGGCGATGCCGAAGATGGGGATCGTCTGCGTCTCGAGCGCGAAGCCGAGGGGGACGCCGACGACGGTGGCGCCGGCAACCTCGAAGGGGTAGGGGCCGAACATCGACTCGAAGGTCTCGAGGATTTCCGGCAGGCGGGCGAAGACTTCGCGCTGGTCGTCGGGGACGTTCGCTGCGAATGCGGTCCGGATCGGCAGGCCACGGAGGCCGGTCGTCTCGACGGTCTCAAGGCGGCCGGCGTGGAGCGTGACGAGGTAGCTGGCGATCGGGTCGCGGGATTCCCAGACTGAGGTGGTGGCGGAGCCCTCGTCGATCGTCTCGGTGAGCACGCCGTTGGCGACGACGGCGTAGGGGTCCGCGACGGTGAGGCGGAGGGAATAGGTCGCCTTGTCGGCGGGGTGACCGTTGACGGGGTACCAGGTCTCGGCGCCGCCCGGCTCGCCGGCGACGAAGATCGTCTCGGGGGCCGTGAACCAGCCGCCGCCGAACTGGGCGCCTTCATTCTCGTTGTTCGGCCGGGCCGGGCTCGGCGTGCCGGGGGCGGGCTGGGGTGGGGCAGGAGTTGGGGTCGTTGGGAGAGCCTGGCCCGGTCCGGAGGGGACCGTCTCGCCGTCAGGCCGGCCCTGGTAGGCGATCTCGACGACGAAGTCGGCGCCGACGGGGATCGGGGCGCCGGGGAGGACTGTCAGTTCTTTGCCGTCGCGGACGGAACGGGCGGGGCGGCCGTCGACGGTGATCGCGTCAACGGTGAGGCCGCGGAAGTCGAGGTTGAAGGCGCACAGGTCGAGGAGGGCGACGGCCTCGATCGTGGCGCGGCCGGCGGTGATCGCACCACGGGGGACGTCCAGGTCGAGGTCGAGGTCATAGTGGAGGACGTTGTAGCCGCCGTTGCCGGCGGTTGGGAAGTAGGCGTCGCCGATGCCGCTGCTGCCGGCGGCGCAGGCGGGGGCTTCGACGGCCGGGGAGGTGGCGGGTGAGGCGGCCGGGGTCGCTTGGCGGGCCAGGGCGGGGAGAGTGCTCGCGACGAGGCTGGCGGCGAGGGTGAGGAGCGAGACGAGGGGCTGAGGGCGGATACGGATACGGACGCGAGCCGGCATGCGGGGTGACCTCCGGGCGGCGTGTCGGCGGCGAGAGGGGGGTAGTGTGCAAGGTTTGGGAGGGGGGCGGGAGGGCGTCGGGGGCGATGCGGCCCGCGACGGCCGGCGAAACCACCGGCAGGGGAAGCCGGTGTCCACCGCGGACGCCCCGGCCTGGTCACCCGGGTTTCAAGACCCCGGGGCTACACCGATGCCCGCGGAAGGGGGCTTGATGGCGGGTGCGGATCGCGAACGCCGACCAGGTTTCCGGACAGCCGAAGGACCGGTCGGCGGGACACCGCACGTCGAGGCAGGGCTAGGGGGAGGGCAGTGGAACGTCCGTGTCGGCCAGCAGCGCCGTCGCCCGTTCGGCGACGCGCTCCGAGATCGTGTGCAGGAGGAGGTGTCCTCGCTCGGCGGTGGCGGTGAGCTCAGGGTCGTTGGGGGCGGCAGCGGTGTCGGAGTAGAGGCCGATGTACGTGTGCGGGGTCTCGTGGCGGCGGGCGAGGTGGCGCGGTTCGGCGGCGTAGCGGTCGGCCAGAGAGCGGTCGGTCTCAAGGGTCTTGGCGAGATCGACCAGGTCTGGGCGGATCGCCATCAGGAGGGAGGTCTCGCCGCCCGCCGCATGCTCCATCGGGTAGTGCAGGTCCGGCACGACCTCCTGGTCCGTCAGGAGCAGCCAGCGCATCCCCGGGTTGCCGGCGAGGAACTCCTCGCCGGAGACCCGGACGGTGGGCAGATAGACCTTCGGCGACCAGTGCCCGGCGACGACGACGATGGCGCGGAAGCCGCGGCGCCGCATCGCCTCGTAGACGTCGAGGAGCAGTCCGCTGAAGATCTCGGGCCGAATCCAGAACATGGAGCCGGGGACGTGGTAACGCTCGCCGGCCTCAATGCCGCCGGTGAGGTAATCCCCGTCCGGCAGATCCTCGCGCTCGTCGGTGCCCCACCAGAGGGGCGGCACGACGACGCCGCCGGAGCGGCGGGCGGCGGCCTCGCAGACGGCGTGGGCCTTGATCCCGTCGAGGCCGAGCGCGTTGTGCTCGCCGTGCCACTCCAGCACGCCGAGGGGGAGGTAGCAGATCGGCGCCGCCGCCAGCGCCGGGGTGAGCTCCCAGGGGAACATCTCTTCGTAGCGGACCTTGGGCATGGGGGCGACTCCGCGGTGGGGTTCGGGCCGTGCGACCGGAGCGGGATCCTGGTGGATGCGTGCGGCGGGGCGGGAAGCCTGGCGCCGACACCGACGGGCTGACCCACAAAGCCCATAAAGGGACGCGGACGGTGCGGGGAGCACTGGGCGGCGCTCGCGGTCCGTGCCAGCAGGCCAGGTGGAGGAGAGCGAGCGTGTCGATGGGGAACCTGGCGTCTCACTCCTCCAGGGGGGGCTCTGGAGAACGGCGGCGACGGGGTCGGGAACGGTGGCGGCCAAGGTCCTCGAGGCAAGGCAGCTCCTGGGGGGTGGAGGCCGGGCTCGCGGACTGGACGGGGCAAGGCCGACGAGGAGGATGGCAAGGAGCCGCGCGGCGGGCGGGAGCGCGGGGTCCGTCAATTCCTCTCAGGGTTGGGGTCACCGGGTAGATACCAGGGCGGGCATGATCCGGTCACCCCCGGGGGTGGGTACCGGCCGTGGCGGGCGGCGACCCGATCACCGGACAAGGGGGCGGAGTGTTCTTTCGCACGCTGGCCCTCATCGCCGAGGTTGGGTGGGACGATCCGGTCGGGAGCAACGGGGGCGGATGTTCGCGGGAGACTCGGTCCCCGTGCGAATCATCCTCCGGGTGGACCCTGGCGGATGCGCTCGCGTATCGACGCGGTCGCCTCCGGCGACCACGGATCCTCCGCCCCCAGGCCGAAGCGCCACGGGCCGACGTCCTCGATCCACCAGGTCGCCCCCGCCGCCGCGTACCGTGCGACGACCTCCGTGCCACCGCCGCGGTCGCCGCCGGGCGTCTCCCCGGTGACCACGACATCGAAGGGCGATCCGTCCGCTCGATGCGCGGCGACGTAGGCGGTCAGGTTCCGCAGTTCCCCCGGTGCCAACGGCTCCCCCCACTTCCCCGGTGCGACGCCGTCCCAGCGGGCCGCGCGCCGCATCGGCGGCTTGTTCGGCCACCAGCCGCCAACCCAGATCGGGACGCGCGGCCGCTGGACCGGGGTCGGCAGGAAGGTGACCTCGCGCAGGTGGTAGTGCTCTCCCTCGTGCGAGAACGGCTCCCCGCTCCAGAGCCCCGCCAGGATCGCGAGGCCCTCGTCGAGCCGCCGGGCGCGGGCACGCGCGTCCTCCTCCTCGCCGAAGAAGCCGAAGTCCCATGGGACGGGATCGCCCAGTCCGACGCCGAGGACGAGCCTGCCGCCGCTGAGGCGGTCGAGGGTGGCCGCTTCGCGCGCGACCTGCCACGGGCGGCGACGCGCGAGCGGGGTGACGAGCGTTCCCAATCGAACCCGCTTGGTGGCCAGGGCGACCGCCGCGAGTCCGACCCACGGGTCGGCGATGGGGTGGAAGCTGGGGTCGTAGACCACGTGGTCCCAGATGAAGAACCCGTCCCAGCCGGACTCCTCGGCCTCGCGCGCCAGGGCCGCGAGCGCGCGGGGATCGGCCAGATCGCCAAAGGGAGGCAGGTTCACACCGTACCGCACCGTGCCCTCCGTGGCGCAACACCCGTCGCCATTGGCGCGTACGGTAGCCGTTGGTTCCCGGGCCCGGCAAGGCCCGACCAGCGCCCGCACCCGCTCCGCGGCGCGGTTCCGCCGGGCGGATTCGATGTCGGGCCCGCGCATCGGGTCGGGGACGGCCGGCGGCGTGCTCGGGCCGGTGACCCGGGCTCCGAGCATCGCGACAACGGCGACCGAGAGGGGGCAGTCGCGACGTCCCGCCTCAGCCGGCGTCCGGCGCGTCCTCGAGCCAGTAGCGCGGGCCCGGGCCACGGCGGAAGAGGCGGTCGTCCGGGTTGAGGACG
Source organism: uncultured Thermomicrobiales bacterium (assembly GCA_902806405.1). Classification (GTDB taxonomy): domain Bacteria; phylum Chloroflexota; class Chloroflexia; order Thermomicrobiales; family UBA6265; genus CADCWL01. The sequence goes on from CADCWL010000039.1 coordinate 31,247, forward strand.
GCGCAGCGATCGAGCGAGAGGCAGCCGCAACCGATGCAGTCGGTGATGCCGGTCTTGAGGCGCTCCAGTTCGGCGATCCGGCTGTCGATCCGGGCCTGCCAGGTGCGGGAGAGGCGCCCCCACTCTTGGCGGGTGGGCGCCCGGTCGGCGGGCAGCTTGGCCAGCTCACCCCGGATCTCTTCGAGACTGAAGCCGACGCGCTGGGCGAAGACGACGAACGCAACGCGGCGGGCCGTCGCCCGGGGGAAGCGGCGGTGGCCGGCGCCGGTCCGCTCGGCCCGGATCAGGCCGCGTTCCTCGTAGAAGCGGAGCGCCGAGGTCGCCACCCCGGTGCGGGCGGCCAGCTCGCCGATGGTCAGGGTCCCCGTCATGGCGTCACGGCCTCCGCGCCGGGCTCTTGACTTCAAGCCCAGTTGAAGTCGTATCGTCATCGTACGTTGGGGCGCATGCCCAACGCAATGGGCACGCCTTCCCCGGCAGGGGACGTCGGGCCGCGACGAGGAGCCGAGATGGACGACGCCATCCGCCGCGCGCTGGGTTGCGACCGGACAATCGACATCACCACCGTCGGGCGGACGAGCGGGCAGCCGCGCCGGATCGAGACCTGGTTCTACCGCTCCGGCGGGCAGATCTATCTCACCGGCTCGCCCGGCCGGCGCGACTGGTACGCGAATCTGGTGGCCACCCCGGCGTTCACGTTCCACCTCAAGGAGAGCGCGACGGCGGACCTGCCGGCGCGGGCCACCGCGATCACCAACCCGGAGGCGCGGCGGGCGATCCTGGCGGGCATCCGTGAGATGGGCGAGGGGTGGGATCTGGAGGCGTGGGTGGCGGGAAGCCCGCTGGTGGCCGTCGCGTTCACGGACCAGGACGAGGCGCCAACGACCTCGGCCGGAACGGGATCCGGATGAGCGGACGGGGGACGACGCGTTCGGGGATGCACCGATGATTGAGGCCGCCGGATCCGAGACCGCCGCGTACGGCGGCGGATCGACAGTCGCGGTTCGGCGGCCTCGACGGCGGCGACGCTGTGGGCGCTTCACCTGGCGCACCTGCGGACGGTGCCGTTCGAGAACCTCGACGTGTGGCTCGGGCGGCCGATCCGGCTCGAGGAGGGGGCGCTGTTCGACAAGATGGTGCGGCGGCGACGGGGCGGATTCTGCTACGAGCTGAACGGGCTCTTTGCGGTACTGCTGCGGGCGCTCGGCTTCGAGGTCTCGCTCCTCGCGGCCCGGTTTCCCCGCGAAGCGGGCCAGGCCGCCCCGGACCTCGACCACCTGGCGCTGCTCGTGCGGGTGCCGGGCGAGGAGGGCTCCTGGCTGGCGGACGTGGGGGCCGACCGCGGCTCGTTCGCGGCGCCGCTCCACAAGGAGTGCGACGAGGAGACGTGGCAGCCGGAGCGACCTTTCGGTTGGCGCGGGAGGGGGAGTGGCGGCGGTTGCTCCGGCGGCAGTCGGGGGGCGAGTGGGCGCGGGAGTATGCGTTCTCCCCGGAGCGTCGCGCCCTCGCCGATTTTGGCGAGGGTTGCCGCTTCCACCAGACCTCGCCCGACTCGTCGTTCACCTGGGGTGGATCTGCACGCGCGCGACCCCGTCCGGGCGGGTGACGCTGGCCGAGCGGCGAATGATCGTGCCGGGGTGGGGCGAGCGGACGGAGCGGGAGCTAACCGAGGCGGAGTGGCGGGCGGCGTTGCGGACGCGGTTCGGGATTCGGCCGGATTGGTGAGGCGGTCGGTGGACGGGAACGGGATCGGCGGCGCGGGCGGGACGAACGGGGTGGGGCCGCCGCTGCGGTTGCTCGGGATCGGCGGCAGCACGCGGCCGGGGTCGCTCACCCTGGCGGCGCTGGCGGCGGCGCTGGGGCTGGCCGCCGCGGCGGGGACCCAGACGCGCCTGGTCGACGTGCGGGCGCTGGGGTTGCCGCTCTACGAGGAGGGCCGGGCCCTGGGCGACTACCCCGCGTCGCTGGTGGACCTGCTGGGGGAGGCGCGGCGGGCGGACGCGTTCCTCCTCTGCACCCCGACCTACCTGGGGACGATGGCGGGCGGGATGAAGAACGCGCTCGACGCGCTGAGCTTCCTCGCCGGGGACGACCCGCCGTACCTCGGGGGCAAGCCGGTCGGGCTGTTGGCGCTGGGCGGGGCGAACGCGGCGGACGCGCTGACGGCGCTCGCACACGCGGCACGATCGCTGAACGGGCTGGTGGTGCCGACGGCGGTGGCCGTGCCGCCCCGCTCGCTCGACCGGGAGCGGGGTGGCTTCGCCGACGAGGCGGTGGAGCGGCGGGTGGGGCGGATGGTCGGCGAGGTGGTCGACCTTGGGCGGCGCCTGCGGCGGCCGACGTTCGAGGTGGTCTCGTCGGCAGGAACGGAGGCGACATTGTGAGGGAGGCACCGATGCCGGGCGGGGTGACCGGTGTGCCGGACGCCGAAGGGGAGCGCGCGATGCCGGCGATCGGCTTGTTCGAGGTGGTGCTGGAGGTGGCGGACCTGGCGGCGGCGGAGCGATTCTATCGGGATGTGATCGGGCTGGAGGTGGCGGCACGCTGGGGGGAGGAGCGGCCGGCGGTCTTTCTGGCGATGGGGCGGGAGGGGTTTCTGGGACTCTGGCCGCGGGAGACGGGGGGCGCGCGGGCGATCCACGGCGGGCGGGGCGGGGCGCACGTCCACTTCGCCGTGCGGGTGCCAAGGGGGACGCTGGAAACGATCCAGACGCGCATCGAAGCACTCGGCGTGCCGGTCGAGGGGGGATGGGAGTTCGGCCCGGGGGACCGGGCGATCTACGTGGACGACCCGGACGGGAACGTGGTGGAGATCACGGAGCGGGCGAAGCTCTGGGACGGGAGGCCGGCGACGGAGTGAAGGGCAGGGCGGACGGGGCGCGGGGCGAGGATGCGGCATGACGACCCGTAGAGCGGACGGTTGCGGCGGCGCTGCCGGCGACGAACGCCAAAGCAGGGTCGGCAACCACGGGCCGCCGCGCTGCCAGCGGCCCGGGTTCAACGCCATGGTTTACCGCGACGACCCCCTTCAAGGAGGTCGAGCTTGCCGCTCCCTTCCGGTCAGCCAGAAGATCGTCCCCGTCCGATGGAGGCGGGCAAGGTTCGGGATCGTCCGCCCAGGCCGACGCTGGCACTCGACGCACCTCGCAAGGAGTCTGCCAATGGAGCCGTACGCCGATCCCACCAAGCAGCTCGTGATCGAGATCTTCGTCCGTGACGCTGCCCGCTCGAAAGGGTTTTACGAACGACTCGGGTTCAAAGTGCTCGACGACCGGGGCGCGTTCGTCGTGCTGGCCTGGGAGGGGTGCCAACTCTTCCTGGACGAGCGCCGCGGTCAGCCGCCGCCCGCGGCGCACCCCGCCGCCAACGTCCGGGTGATGGTGGCCGACGTCGACGTCGCCTGGGCACGGGCGCGGGCGATGGGGGCGCCGGTGCTGGCGCCGATTGCCGACCGGCCATACGGGCTGCGCGACTTCACGATCGTCGATCCGGACGGGTTCGGGGTCCGGTTCGGCACCTGGCCGACGGCCGGGTCGGGGGTCGCGCCCGCGGTGTCGGCCCCGGTGGTGCCGGCGTCGCACGATGCCGCCGGACCGTTCGGAGAGGCCGTGCCCGCCGATCGGTGACGCGGCAGCGGCCGGCGCTGCCCCCTCCCGTATGCCGCCGGTGGGAAGCTGGGTGCCCGGCGCCGCGAGACGCGGCCGAATCGGGGCGCTATGATCCCGTCTCGGGAGGGAGACGTGGGAGATATTGCCGAGGTCCGCCGCGCGGCTCGACCGGCCAGGGGGGCGCCGCGGACGGTGGGACCGGACGCCGACGACCACCTGGCGTTCGAGCGGACGCCGATCCCGATCACGGCGCGGACGCGGACGGTCCTGGCGGTGGCCGCGGTGCTGGCGCTGGCGTGGCTGGTCTGGGCCGCGCCTTCTGTCCCGCGGCTGGTAGTAACGGGGGCGGCGCTGGCGCTGGTGCTGTCGTTCCCGGTCCGGCTGCTGGCGCGGGTGGTGCCGCGGGGGGTGGCCATCGCGCTGGTCGTGGTCGGCTTGCTGCTGCTGACCCTCCTCACGCTGGTCGTGCTGATCCCGCTCGGGATCGTCCAGTTGACCGACCTGGTCCGGGCCTTGCCGGGCTACGCCGAGCAGGCGGACGCGGCGTTGCGGCGGGGGGCGGACGCGCTCTCGGAGCGCGGCTTCGTCTCGGAGGAGCCCGACCGGCTGATCGCCGACGCGCGCGCCGAGATCCTGTCGCGGGCGCAGGGGGTGGCGACGGGGGTGGTGGCGCGGGTAGTGAACGCCCTCGCCGGGACGCTCGGCCTGGTCATCCAGCTCTTCGGCGTCGTCCTCGTCGCCGTCTACCTGTTGGCCGACATCGGCCGCTTCAAGGGGATCGTGCTGGGGGTGGCGCCGCCGTCGTTCAAGGACGACGTGGCGGAGCTGTGGGGGGAGCTGGAGCGGTCGCTCTCCCGCTACCTCGGCGGGCTGCTGGTCTCGATGGCGGCCCAGGGGGTGGCGGCGGCGGTGGCGCTGTGGCTGTTGGGGGTGCCGTACCCGCTGCTGCTCGGGCTCTGGATGGCGGCGACGGCGGTGCTGCCGTACGTCGGCGCGTTCCTGGGAGCGATCCCGGCGGTGGCCGTTGCCCTCTTCGTCTCGCCGACGGCGGCGGCGCTGACGGCGGTGGCTTACCTGGTGATCAACCAGGTCGACGGCAACCTGCTGACGCCGCGGATCCAGGGGGAGGCGGTCCGGGTCCACCCGCTGCTCGTCTTCCTGGGAGTGGTCGCCGGTGGGGAGATCGGCGGGCTGCTGGGGGCGGCGCTGGCGGCGCCGACGATGGCGATCCTGCGGGTGCTGGTCGATTTCTTCGGGGACCGGCTCTACGTGCCGCGGCCCGCGGCGGTGGGGCGGGGCGGGGCGGCGGCGCTGGGCGCCGGCCGGTTGGAGCGGGACGCGGATGCGGCGGGGGATGGGGTGGCGTAAGGGGGCGTGCTGGCTGTCTCCGTCGCCGGGTTGGAGTGCCCCAGGTTGATGGCCCTTTCGATTCTGGTGCGGACGGGCGTGCCGGGTAGGGGCGCGCCGTCGCGCGCCCCTACCCAGATGCGAATGCCCGCAACGTTCCGGCGAACGCCAGGAATCCGGCCTGAACCTGCGAAGCCCTCCGAGGATGGGCACGAGACGAGCCGGCGGCGGAGTGATCGAGCGGCCGGTGCAAGTGGGGGTGGCGTCCGCGAGACGTGGTCGGGTATCAAGACCGACCCCGTCGACGGCGGCGCGATCGTCAGTAGCGGCGGCCGTGCTCGACGGAGAATTTGAGCAGCGAGAGCGCTCCGCCCCAGCCGACCGCGCAGTCGACGAGGCCCCAGCGCCCCTCGGGTGTGTCCGAGTAGCCGTGCTCGCGGAGCCGCACGACCGCCGCCCCGGCCCAGTCCTCGAAATCGACCTCGATCGTGCTCTCGTAGCCGCGAGCCTCGCCGTGCCAGCGGAAGGCGAAGTGCGTGGGGCGGGTCGCCTCCAGCACCGGTCCGCCGTCTTTCCCGGAGATTCCGTCCGGTCCCCAATCCCTCCACCGGAAGCGAAGGTACCCGCCGGGACGCGCGTCGGTGGTCGTTCCGTCGGTGAACCAGGCGTCCAGACCCTCAGCCGTGGTAAAGGCATCGTAGACGCGCTCCCTGGGGGCGGGGATCAGGACGGCATGGTCAATAGCGGTCGCGATCGGGTTCGTTACCGGTGTCCCTCCTTGCTTGCTCGGAGCAGTGTGTTTGGCGACCAGTCGGCTCCCCGACGATGCGGTCGCGATCGGTCCAGACGCGCAGGTCTACACCTACCGTGGCGGCGCCGTGCTCCCTCGCGAGTCGTCCGCGTGGCTCCCCTCGACCTCGGCCGCCCCGTCGTGTACCTCCTCCGGTCCCGTCAGGTAGTGCTCGAGCGCTGTCAGCCGCCGGTCCCACCGGGCGCCGACGGTCGCCATCCACGCGGCGGCGTCCTCCAGCGGCTCCGGGTCGACGGAGTAGCGGCGCTCCTTACCCGCCCGCCGCTCGGCGACCAGGCCGGCCTCGGCGAGGGTGGCGAGGTGCTTGGCGACCGCCTGCCGTGTGATCGGCAGGTCGGCGGCGAGGCCCGACCCGTCGGCGGCGAGGCGCACCAGCAGCTCCCGCCGCGTCGGGTCGCCGAGCGCGGCGAGGACGGCCTGGAGTTCGGCCGGGGAGCGGTCACGCGGCGGACCCGGCGGCGAGCAGCGCTGCGAGATCGCCAAGCTCCGCGTCCCAGCCCCCCTCGTTGTCGGACAGCGCGGTGGCTCGCACCGCGGGCGGCAGGGCGGCGAAGCCGGACTCGACGAGGGCCAGGCACGTCCCCTCGGGCACCTCAACGAGGGTGAACCCGACCAGGGTGCGGGGGCCCCGTGGAAGGAGACCGCGGCGTCGCTTGGGGAGGGGCGCCGGCGGAGGGCGAGATGGCGGGGCGGCTCGACGGTCTCGATCCGGCCCGGCTCCGTGCCGTGCTCCTCCCAGCCGAAGCGGGCGGGGGCGCCGGGGCGGAGGTCGAACTCCGCCAGGGTGCCGAACCAGCGCGGCATCTCGGCCGGCTCGATCAGCGCCGCCCAAACGCGCTCGCGGGGGACGGGGAGGATCAGCACCCGCTCGATCCGGTCCGCGATCGCCGCCGACGGCATCGCTCTGTCCTCGATCAAACATACGCAACCGGAGAGGTGCGCGTACTTAGCCACGAATGGCGAAGTTGCTTAACCCGGGAGTTGCCTTTTGCTCGGGAGCCCGTGATTGCCCTGGTCGGGATGCACCGGGCCAGCGGTCGCTGCGCCGGTCACGGTGGTTCGCCGCCGGCCCTCCCGCGCGGCGCGGCGGGTTGTTATAGTCGGACACGATGCGTCCGGACAGCCGGCTCCGGCGCCCGCCCGACCCCGACGGGGACGATCCGCCGTGCTTGACCCGCTCCGCCGCGGTCACGCCTTCCCCATCGTCGGGCGGCCGGACCGTGCCCGGCAGGATCGCTCGTGAGCGAGGGGTACGGGGCGGAGCCGGAGGGACTGGCCTGGGACGCCGCCTTCGCCGTTCCGGACCGCGCGCGGGGACGGGACGAGGCTCCCCCCGCGGCGACGCGGCGCACCGCGGACGACGGTGGCGACGACGCGCCCATCGCGGTCGCGGACGGGGCGGCGACCCGGCCGCCGATCCGGGTGCTGCCCGCCGCCGTCGCGGCGCGGATCGCGGCCGGGGAAGTGGTGGAGCGGCCGGCCTCCGTCGTCAAGGAGCTGGTCGAGAACGCGCTCGACGCGGAGGCGGCGCGTGTCCGGGTCGACATCCGGGGCGGCGGGCTGGGGCTGATCCGGGTCGGGGACGACGGGGTCGGGATGCGGGCGGCGGACCTCTGGCTCGCCTGCCAGCGGCACGCGACAAGCAAGCTCCCGGCGACGGGTGGCGGGGCGGGGCCGGCCGCCGACGCGGGGCGGGGGCTGGACGCGGTGCGGACGCTCGGCTTCCGGGGGGAGGCGCTGCCGAGCATCGCGGCGGTCGCCGAACTCTCCCTGGTCAGCAGCGCCGACGACCGGGGGGTCGGCTGGAAGGTGACGCTGCGGGACGGGAGGGTGGTCACCGACGAGCCGGCGCCGCGGCCGCGGGGGACGACGGCGACGGTCCGCCACCTCTTCCGGAGCGTGCCGGCCCGGCTGGCGGCGGCGGGCCGGCCGCAGGTGGAGGTCGGGCAGATCGGGCAGTGGCTGCGGCGACTGGCGCTGGCGGCGCCGGGGGTCCGGTTGACGCTGGTCGTCGACGACCGAACCATGCTCCAGACGACCGGCTCCGGGGATTTGGCAACGACGCTGCTGGAGGTCTACGGGGAGGGGCTGGCGGGAAGCCTGCTGCCGCTGGGGCCGATCGCGGTCGCCGGGGCGCGGGCGTGGGGGGTGGTAGCCGGGCCGGAGGCGACGCGCCCGGGGCGGCAGCAGGTCAACCTGGTGATCAACGGGCGGTGGGTGCAGCCGCGGGGGCTGATCGCGGCGCTGGAGGCGGCGTACCGCCCGACCCTGCCGCGGGGGCGGCACCCGACGCTGGCGCTGGCGATCGAGACGGCGCCGCACCGGGTCGACGTCAACGTCCACCCGGCGAAGCTGGAGGTCCAGCTGCGGGAGGAACGGGCCATCGGGGCGGCGCTGGGGGAGGCGGTGCGGGGGGTCCTGGCGCGGCGGGCGGTGCCGCTGCGGACGCCGTTCCTGACGGGGGCGGCGGCGCTGGCGCGGGACGCGCTCCTTGCGGAGGAGCCGGCCGCGTACGATGCCTCGGGGCCGATCGTGACGCCGGGGCTGCCACCGCTGCGCCTAATCGGGCAGGTCCAGGGCCGGCTCCTGCTGCTGGAGGGACCGAGCGGGCTCTACCTCGTCGACCAGCACCGGGCGCACGAGCGGATCCTGTTCGAGCGCCTGTTGGGGGAGCATGGGGCGTCGGGGCCGGCGCCG
>CADCWL010000040.1:0-2338 GCA_902806405.1 uncultured Thermomicrobiales bacterium
CCGGGGATCCGGATGGAGTCCCCCCTCGCCGTGCACGAGCGGACGGCGGTGCCCGCGGGACCCGCCGCGCTCCGGCTGCGCAAGGTCGACCTGGCGCCGGACGCCACCCTGCCGGCTCCCGCGGGTGCCCTCCAGATCGCCGCGACGGAACGCGGGGCGCCGTCCGTGGGGAGCGAGAGCGACGGCGCCGTGACGAACCCCGGCCGGGAGGCGGCGACCGTCTACGTCCTCACCTTGGAGCCGGCCGGGGGTGCGGTCGCCTCCCCCGGCGCGGGCAGTCCCGCCCCGTAGCGCGCTTTCCCGCGGGGGAAGGGCCGCCGCCCCGGTGCAACCGGGCGCCCGGCGGAGAACGGAGGAGCCGTGATCCCGGTCTAGGCCCGCTCGGTTGTCCCGTCGTCCCGTAGTCCGCCCGGTATCGATACCCGACGAGGAGACCCCAATGACGACCCTCCCCACCGACCGTCCCCTCTCCCGCCGCGCCGCGCTCGCCGGCGTCGGCGCCGGCGGCCTCGGCCTCGCCCTGGGGGCACGCGGCGCGGCCGCCCAGGAGGGGGAAGGCGACCTGGCCGGGCACCCGCTGACCGGCTCCTGGGTCGCGATGACCCCGGGCGGGGTCGTCCCGCAAATCCACGGCGCCGACGGCTCGTTCATCGCGGCCTTCCCACCGAACTACGTCGACCCGGTGCTCGGCCTGACCTTCCAGGGCCCCGCCCTCGGGCGGTGGGAGGCAGACGGCGAGCGGAGCGGCCACTTCACGTTTATCCAGGCTCTCTCCGATGCCAACGGCGCCTACACCGGCACGTTCCAGCTCGCGGCCGACATCGAGGCGAGCGAGGACGGCCAGACGTGGTCCGGCACCACCACGGCGCACGCTATCGGGCGCGACGCGGGGAATGCCGTCACCTTCGACGAGGTGCTGGCATTCGACTCGCCGGTGACCGCGACCCGCGTCGGCGCGACCTTGGAGTCCGTCGACCTGCCGGTGGCGACGCCCGCGGCCGCCACCCCGACCCCGTGACGACACGCCCGGATGCTCGAGGCCCCCGCCCGTGCGGGCGGCCCGTCCAGGTTCTCACGGGCCGTTGGACCCGCCGCGCGTGGAGCGTCGGGTCGACTTGCACCTGAAGGGGAGGTCTCTGATGACGATGCGCGCAACCAAGACCGCCTCGCGCCGCGCCGCGCTCGCCGCCCGCGGCGCCGCCGCCGAGGACGCGGCGGCACGGGCGGCGAGCTGCGCTCCGACGCCAACGGGGCCATCGACGGCACCGTCACCATCGACGGCTACCCGACGGTGAGCGAGGACGGGCCGACCTTGCTCGACGACAACCCGGAGTCGGGGCCGACCGTCCGCGACGCGGCGGGCACCATCATCGACGTCGTCAGAGGCGGTCAGCCCGTGACAGGGGCCCGCATGGGCGTGGGGGCGCCCGGCTTCCCGGCCGCCGGCCGCGAGGCCGGCCCCTCGACAGCCTAGCGACAACGCGGGGGTGGCCGCCGGGCGGATGCTTGGTGGCCACCCCCATATCGGTTCGCGGACACGCCCTAGTCCCCGGGCGACCGGCCCCGTTGCGGGAGCCGGTCGCCCCGTGATCGGTCGCTGCTGCGGGACGAACGACGGAACCACTATGGACCGAGCGGCACGCGCCCATCTCGATCAGCTCCGCGGTGGCCTCACCGTCTCCTGCCAGGCCGACGTCGACAGTCCGCTCCATGGCCCGCGCTCCATGGCGGCGATGGCTCGGGCCGCCCTTCTCGGCGGCGCCGTCGGCATCCGCGCCGACGGCGCCGCCGACGTCGCGGCGATCCGCGCCGTCCTCGGGCCGGACGCGCCGATCATCGGCATCGCCAAGGCGAAGCAGCCCGATGGCTCCCTCTTCATTACCCCGACCGCGGGATCGGCGCGCGCGGTGATGGCCGCCGGTGCCCGCCTCGTCGCCCTCGACGGCACCCGCCGCTCGCGCTCCGGCGGCGAAACCTTCGCCGCGGTCGTTGCCGCCATCCACGCCGCGGGCGCCGCCGCCTTCGTCGTCGTCGGCACCGCCATCACCAACCCGACCGCGATCACGGCCCACTTCGTGGCGGCGCTGGAGGGGGAGCGGAGGGGTAGCGGAGGGGCACGGGCAAGTGGTTGAACGGGGCCGCTCCTCCCACAGCAAGGTCCGGCCCCGTCCTGGCAACCCCGTCCCTCACCGGGGCGAGGGGGAGGGTTCGGGGTTGCCAGCGTGCATCCCCTACGGCTGCAGGCGCATCCCCGCCTCCGCCATCTCCGACCCCACCCGCCGGCTCCGGCTGAGGTCGACGCCGACCGCCTGCCCCGGGTGGAGCGCCAGCCGCTCGA
>CADCWL010000040.1:2348-9839 GCA_902806405.1 uncultured Thermomicrobiales bacterium
CCGCCAGCGGCAGGTGCGCCCAGACCCGCTGCCCGTCCGCCAGGTGCAACTCGACCCGCGTCTCGAAGCCGAGCGTCACCAGCCGCTCGACGATTGCGCCGTCGCAGGCGTCGTCGTCCGGGTGGCAGATCGCCACCTCGTGGGGGCGGATGAAGGCGTCGCCCACGCGGTTCACCTTGCCGACGAAGCTCATCACGAACTCCGTCGCCGGCCGCTCGTAGAGCTCCAGCGGCGTCCCCACCTGCTCCACCCGACCCTTGTTCATGACCACGATCCGGGAGGCGACCTCCATCGCTTCCTCCTGGTCGTGCGTCACCAGCACCGTGGTCACGTGGACCTGATCGTGCAGCCGCCGCAACCAGTCCCGCAGTTCCTCCCGCACCCGCGCGTCGAGCGCCCCGAACGGCTCGTCGAGCAGCAGCACCCTCGGCTCCACCGCCAGCGCCCGCGCCAGCGCCATCCGCTGACGCTGCCCGCCGGAGAGCTGCGACGGGTACCGCTCCGCCATCCCGTCGAGCTGGACGAGCCCGATCAGCTCGTCGACCCGCGCCCGGATCTCCGCCTTCGGCCGCTTCCGGATTCGCAGCCCAAAGCCGACGTTTTCGCGGACGGTCATGTGCTTGAACGCCGCGTAGTGCTGGAAGACGAAGCCGACGTTCCGCCGCTGCGGCGGCAACGCCGTCGCCACCTCGCCGTTGATGCTCACCTCACCGGAGTCGGGCTGCTCAAGACCCGCGATCACCCGTAGCAGGGTCGACTTGCCCGAGCCGGACGGCCCAAGCAGCGCCGTCAGCGACCCGTCCGGCACGTCGACCGAGACGTCGTCGAGGGCTTGGAAGTCGGCGAAGCGCTTCTGCAGGTGACGAACCGTGATCCCCATTACCGTCCCTCCCGAGGCTTCAGCCGCTGCATCCCGACCAACGTCAGCAGCGCGAGCAGCGCCAGCACCAACGAGACCGCGTAAGCCCCCACCTCGTCGAACCGGATGAAGTGCTCCTCGACCAGGATCGTCATCGTCGCCGTCTTCCCGACCAGCTTGCCGGAGACGATCGCGACCGCTCCGTACTCGCCGAGCGCCCGCGCCGTCGTCAGCACCACGCCGAAGGCGATTCCCGGCCGGATCGCCGGCAGGGTGATCAGGCGGAAGGTCTGCCACCCCGAGGCGCCGAGCGTCTGCGCCGCCAGTTCCTGGTCCGTCCCGATCTCGCGCAGGACCGGCACCACCTCGCGCGCCACGAACGGCAGCGCAATGAAGATCGTCGCCAGGACCATCGACGGCCAGTTGAAGAGGATCTGCACCCCCCGCTCCGCGAGCCAGGCCCCGAACCAGCCGTCCCGCCGGTTGTAGAGGATCAGCAGCGCCAACCCGACCACCACCGGCGAGACCCCGAGCGGCAGGTCGATGAAGGCGCTCAGCAGCCGCTTCCCCCGGAAGTGGTGCCGCACCAGCGCGATCGCCGCCAGCACGCCGAAGACCGTGTTCAGCGGCACCGTGATCAGGGCGATCAGGAGCGTCAATCGCAGCGCCGAGAGGAACTCGTCGCTCGACAGCGCCTCCCAGACCGGGCCGACACCCCCCTCGAACGTGCGGAAGAGCAACAGCGCGACCGGGAAGGCGATCAACAGCGCCAGGTAGCCGAGCGCCACCGAGCGCAGCGCGTATCTAGCCCTCATGCTTCAAGCTCCAGCGCTCGACCAGCGCGATCGCGAGCAGCACCCCGAGCGAGATCGCCAGCAGCACGACCGCGATCGCCGCCGCCGCCGCCGTCCGGTCGTTCTCGACCTGAATGAAGATGCGGACCGCCGCCACCTCCGTCTGGTAGGGGATGTTGCCGGAGATGAGGACCACCGCGCCGAACTCGCCGATCGCCCGCGCGAAGCCGAGCCCAGCCCCGGAGAGGATGGCGGGCAGCAGAGCCGGCAGGATCACCAGCCGGAAGGTCGTTGCCGCGCTCGCCCCCAGCGCCGCCGCCGCCTCTTCCATCTCCCGGTCCAGCTCCGCCAGCACCGGCTGCACCGCCCGGACCACGAACGGCAGCGTCACGAAGAGCATCGCCAGACCGATCGCCAGCTTGGTGTAGGTGACGTTGATCCCAACCGGGCTCCGCGGCCCGTAGATCTCAATCAGGACCAGCCCGGCGACGATCGTCGGCAGCGCGAACGGGAGGTCGATCAGGGCATTGACCGCCCCCTTCCCCCGGAAATCGTCCCGCACCAGCACCCAGGCGATCAGCGTCCCCGTCACCGCGTTGATCGCGACCACAATCAGCGACGCGACAAGGCTGAGGCGGAGCGCCGCCACCGCCGGCCCGCTCGTGATGGCCCGCCAGAAGCCGTCCGCGCCCCCCTCGATCGAGCGCGCCACCACCGCCGCCAGCGGCAGCAGCACGATCAGACTCAGGTACGCAACGACGACGCCCCTCGTCAGCGGGGCGCCGTCGAGCCGCCGGGCCGGAGCGGCGCGTTCGGCGCCCGCCCCGACCCCGGCCGTGCCGAGAACCGTGCTCACTGATCCTGCACCGAGGCCACGATTCCGTCCTCGGAGAAGAACTTCTCGTTGACGTCGCTCCAACCGCCGAAGGCCTCGATTGTGAACAGACCGGCCGGATCCTCAAACTCAGGGAAATCGGCCGGAACCTCGTCAAGCACCGAGCGGTAGCCCTTCTCGGCGAAGATCCGCTGCCCCTCCGGCGAGCGGGCGAAGTCGACGAAAGCCTGCGCCTGCTCCGCGTTGTCCGACTCGCTCGTGACCGCGATCGGGTTCTCGATCAGGATCGTCTCGTCCGGCAGGACGTACTCGATCTCCTCGCCCGCCTGCTGGGCCGTGATCACCTCGTTCTCATAGGCGAGCAGCACGTCGCCCTGGCCGCCAAGGAAGGTCGTCAGCGACTCCCGCGCGCTCTTGTCCTGGACCGCGACGTTGGCGAACAGCTCCCGCAGGTACTCGGTCGCCGCCTCCTCCGTCGCCTCGTCCGTCGCCGCCTCGGGGCTCGCCCCGGCCGCCGGCTCCGTGGTCTGCGCCCCCCAGGCCGCCATGATGTTCCACTTCGCGCCGCCGCTCGTCAGCGGGTTCGGCGTGACCACGGCGACGTCGTCGCGCACCAGGTCGTCCCAGGTTTGGATGTTCTTCGGGTTCCCCGGCCGGACGGCGAAGACGACGACCGAGCGGGTGACGAACCCGTCGTACTCGTTCTCGGCCCAGTCTTCTGGCACCACTCCCGGCTCGACCAGCCGGTCGACGTCCGGCGCCAAGGAGAGGGCGACGATGTCCGCCGCGAGCCCGCCCTCGACCGCCCGGCTCTGGTCGCCGGAGCCGCCGTACGACTGCTCGAACTCGACCTCAGCCCCCGCCTCCGTCTCTTGGAAGAGGGGGATGATCTCCTCGTACGCTTCGCGCGGCGTCGAGTAGGCGACCAGCGTCAGCGTCGCCCCGTCCTGCGCCAGCGCCACCGACGGCGCGATCAGCGCCGCCCCCACCGCCAGCAGCCCCAGCCGACGGCCGGCGGCCACTCCCCGTCCTCGCATCGTTTCCCCTCCGTGTTTGTCTTGTCTATCGTCTTTGTCGGATTGAACGTACTCTAGCGGAGGGAACGGGCGTTTGCAAGGTCGCCGCGGGCCGGTGCGGGAACCGGAGCCGTTGGCAGACGTCCTGCGACGGCGCGGCGCGGCCGCGCGGAGGCACACGAACGTCCCAGCCACGGGGCGTCGTCGCCACGACGACGGAAGACGCCGCACGGCGACGACGCGCCCCATCGGCGACGGGGCCTGCGGCGGCGCGCCCCAGCCACCCCATCCTGCCTGGACGGAGGTCGGTCCCGTCCGATCGTCGCCGGAGCCCTGCCGCTACCTTCAGCGGCGTCGTCGCCCCCCTCGCCTCCCCGTTTCCCCTCGGTGCCGCGTCCGCGGCCGCCGTCCGTCCTCCCGGCCCGCTACCCGACCCGTGCCAGGGCCGGTTCCGTGGGTCGCTCCCCCGGCGGCCGCTCGCCCACCCCGCTCCCCTCGGTCGCCGCGCGATGCCCCAGCACCCGCCCCAGCACCGCCTCCTCGACCGCGCCGAAGCGTGCATCGCCTCGGTGCCGCGGCCGGCCCAGCGCGACCCGCACGTCGAGATCGACCCGCCCCCCGGCGACGACCACCACCCGGTCGGCGACCGCCACCGCTTCCTCCACGTCGTGCGTTACCAGCAGCGCCGTGAAGCCGTGCTCCCGCCAGACCCGCTCGATCAAGCCCTGCATCTCGATCCGGGTCAACGCGTCGAGCGCCCCCAGCGGTTCGTCCAGTAGCAGCAACCGCGGCCGCGTCACCAGTGCCCTCGCCAGCGCCACCCGCTGCCGCTGTCCGCCGGAGAGGACCGCCGGCCACTCCCCGGCCCGCTCCGCCAGCCCGACCTCCGCCAGCGCCCACGCCGCCTCCCCCCGCCGTTCGCTCGGCAGGCCGAGGGCGACGTTGTCGATCACCCGCTTCCACGGCAGCAGCCGGGCGTCCTGGAACATCATCCGCACCGCGCCGTTTCCGGCCCGCGGCGCCTGTTCCCCGACCCGCAGCCGGCCGTGCTCCGGCGTCTCCAACCCGGCCAGCAGCCGCAGCAGCGTGCTCTTGCCGCACCCGCTCCGCCCGACGATCGCCACGAACTCTCCGGCGCCGATCGTCAGATCCAACCCTCGCAGCACGCCCCGCTGCCCGAACCCCTTGGCGACGTTCTCCGCCTGCACGGCGACGCCGCGTTCCGTCTCGCCCATCCGCCGTTGCTCCTCATCCGGACCAGCGTAGACCGTCCCCCGGCGGGGGTCCTGCTCCCACCACGTCGTGGCGGAAGTGGCCCGGAACGGTCGGGAGGGGCGCCGCCTGCGGCGCCCCTCCCGCGTCCCACATCCCCCTGTGTTCCTGAGCCCCTGTTCCCGCGTTTACGCCCCCTTCGCGTAGCTCGGGTGCCAAGCCAGCAGCACCCGCTCCAAACCCCGCGCCAGCGCGTCGGCCAGTTTGCCGAGCAGCGCGTAGATCACGATGCCGAAGACGAGCACGTCGGTCTGCAGAAACTCCCGCGCGTTCATCGTGATGTAGCCGATCCCCTGCTGGGCGGCGATGGTCTCCGCCACGATCAAGGTCAGCCACATGATCCCGAGGGCGTACCGCACCCCGACCAGGATCGACGGCAACGCCCCCGGCAGGATCACCTGCCGGAACCGGGCCCAGGTCGAGAGCCCGTACGTTCGGCTCATCTCGATGAGGCCCGCGTCAACGTTGCGCACCCCGTGAAAGGTGTTGACATAGATCGGGAAGGCGACGCCGATCGCCACCAGGAAGACCTTCCCGGCCTCCCCGATCCCGAACCAGAGGATCACCAACGGGATCAACGCCAGGTGCGGCACGTTCCGCCCCATCTGCACGCTGCTGTCGAGCAACCGCGCGCACCAGGCGGAGGTGCCGTTGAGCATGCCGAGGGCAAAGCCGACCGCGCCGCCGAGCAGGAAGCCGAGCGCCGCGCGTTGCGCGCTTACCAGCACGTTGTCGAGCAGCCGTCCGTCCTTGGCCAGATCCCACCCGGCACGGGCGACATCGAGCGGCGCCGGCAGGACCCGTTCGGAGATCAGCCCGAACCGGGAGAGCGCTTGCCAGAGCGCGAGCAGCAGCACCGGCACCGCCCAGGGGGCCAGATGCGCCGCCAGACGGCTCGTCGAGTCGCTCCCGCCCCGTCGATCGCCCGCCACGGCCGTTCCCGCGGCGCGGGCGCGCCGCCCGGGTGCCATCCGCCGGCCGAGCCGGCCTTCGAGGAGTGTGCTCATCCCTTACCCCGCCGCCCGCGCCTTGGCGAGCTCCGGCCGCTCGTGGTTGGCGAGAATCTCCCCAGTGAACGAACCCGGTCCGGCCGGGCCACCGACGAGCGCGGACTCCGCGGGCTCCATCTCGAGCTTCGGGAAGAGGAGCTCCGCCGTCCGGTACGCCTCCTCCAGGTGCGGGTAGCCGCTGAAGATGAACGTGTCGATCCCCAACTCCCGGTACTCCTCGATCCGGGCCGCGACCGTGTCGACGTCGCCGACCAGCGCCGTGCCGGCCCCGCCCCGGACGAGCCCGACCCCCGCCCACAGGTTCGGGCTGATCTCCAGGTTCTTCCGGTCCCCGTTGTGCAGCAGGCGCATCCGCGCCTGCCCGTGGGAGTCCATGCGGGCGAAGACCGCCTGCGCCCGCGCCACCGTCGCCTCGTCCAGGCGGCTGATCAGCGACTCGGCGGCGTCCCACGCCTTCTGCGCCGTCTCCCGGACCACGACGTGGAGGCGGATGCCGAAGCGCATCGTCCGCCCCTCCGCCTCGGCCAAGCGGCGGACGGAGCGGATCTTCTCGGCAACCTGCGCCGGCGGCTCGCCCCAAGTCAGGTAGAGGTCGACGTGCTTGGCGGCAACCCGCTGTGCCGCCGGCGACGACCCCCCGAAGTAGAGCGGCGGGTGCGGCTGCTGCACCCCCGGGATCAGGAGTTTTGCCCCCTCGACCCGGAGGTGCTCCCCCGCGAAGTCGACCTTGTCCCCCTCCATCACCCGGCGCCAGATCGCGAGGAACTCGTCCGTCAGATCGTAGCGGGCGTCGTGGTCGAGGTGCAGCCCGTCCGCCGCCATCTCGACCGGGTCGCCGCCGGTGACGACGTTGATCATCAGCCGCCCGCCGCTGAGGCGGTCGAAGGTCGCCGTCATCCGCGCTGCCAGCGTCGGCGACATCAACCCCGGCCGCAGCGCGACCAGGAACTTCATCCGCTTCGTGACCGGGATCATCGACCTGGCGACCAGCCACGCGTCCTCGCAGCTCGACCCGGTCGGCAGCAGCGCGCCGACGTACCCCAGGTCGTCGACCGCCTGCGCCACCTGCCGCATGTAGGCGTGGCTCGTCGCCCGCCCCCCCTCGCTCGTCCCCAGATACCGCCCGTCGCCGTGCGTCGGGATGAACCACAAGACGTCCATGGTAAATGTCTCCTTGTCGTCAGAGGGCAGAGGGCAAGGGGTCGGGGGCAGGGGGCGGGGGAGGTGGCGGAATGCGCCCACGGGCCGTCCGACGTCGTGCGTCGGCCCCGCTCCCTGCCTTCCAAGTGCGTCCGGCGAACGGTGGGCTCGGTACCGCCGTCGAGCGGCGGCCCCCCCAACCCGTCAGGGCCTCGTCCGTCCCCCGCCTCAGCGGCTGGCCGTCTCCGGCGCCGGCAGCGTCGCGCTCGCGACGTCGATCTTCTCCGGGATCAGATCCAACGTGAAGAACAGGTCCGCCAGCGCCTGCTGCTCCCCGACCACCGCCGGCGTCACCGGCTCGAGCCCGTACGCCGAGCACTCCTCGACCTTCAGCAGTGTCGCCTCGGCGATCCCCGTCTCCGCGGCAACCATCTTTGCCACCTCGGCCGGTCGCTCGTCGGCCCAGGCGTCCGTCTCCTCCAGGATGCCGATCAGCCGGTCGAGCACCGCCCGGTGCTCCGTCGCAAACGTTCGGGAAGCGAGATAGAAGGAGCGGTTGACGTGC
>CADCWL010000041.1 GCA_902806405.1 uncultured Thermomicrobiales bacterium
CCCGAGGGGGCGGCGCGCGCCCTCGCCGCGCGGGAGGCGGCGGCGGCGTTGCAGCCGCTCGGGCGGCAGGGCGCCGCCGCCGAGATCGCCGCCGCCGTCGCCTTCCTCGGGTCGGACGACGCGTCCTTCGTGACCGGCGCCGTCGTCCCGGTCGACGGCGGTTGCACCGCCCACTTCAACCTCGGCTCGCGCTGAGCGGGCCCCACCTATGGAAGATCGCGCTCCGGACCCCGGCGCTCACGGATGCGGGAGGCAGGCATGGACCACGACACCCACCGGGGCAGCGTCGCCCTAATCACGGGCGGCGCCCGCGGCATCGGCCGGGGGATCGCCGAGGCGTTCGCGGCGGCGGGCGCCGCGGTCGTTGTCGCCGACCGCGACGGGGAGGAGGCGGAGCGCGTCGCCGTCGCGCTGCGGGAGGGCGGCGCCGAGGCGATCGCCGCGCCGGTCGACGTCCGCGACGCGGCGGCGGTGGCGGCGATGGTCGAGGCCGCCCTGGGCCGCTTCGGGCGGATCGACGTCCTGGTCAACAACGCCGGCGTCTACCCGAACACGCCGGTGCTGGAGATGGAGGAGGCCGAGTGGGACGCGGTCTTCGACGTCAACGTCAAGGGGGCGTTCCTCGTCTCGCGGGCCGTCGCGGCGGCGATGGTGGCGCGCGGCGAGGGGGGGCGGATCGTCAACATCTCCTCGGGGGCGGCCGTCTCCGGCCGGCCGGGCGCCGCCCACTACTGCGCGTCGAAGGCGGCACTCAACATGTTCACCAAGGTGCTGGCGATCGAGCTCGCGCCGCACGATATCCTCGTCACCGCCGTCGCGCCGGGGTTGATCACGGTGCCGGGCGCCGACCTGACGGGGGAGTACGTCGAGCGGCTGATCGCGATGACGCCGGTCAAGCGCCCGGGCCGGCCGGCCGACGTCGCCAACGCCGTGCTCTTCCTCGCCTCGCCGGCGGCGTCGTTCGTCACCGGCACGATCCTCGGCGTCGACGGCGGCGGCCTCGCCGGTCGCTCATTGCCGCTCAGCCGCCGCCCGATCGAGGCATGACGTCGGCTCCCGGAGGTCCCCGTGCTCTCCCGCTCGCTGCGTCGACCTTCCCCATGGACGTCGTCGCCGCCAACACCGTGCGACGACCGGGGCGACCCCGCCGACCGGTGCGATCGGCGGGGTCGCCCTGCGCTCGACCTGAACCCTTGATCCCGCCCGGCGGATCGAGGCGGGGCGCTACGCGGACCTGGTCGTTGTCGACGGCGATCCCCTCTCGGACGTCCGCGTGCTCCAGGACCCGATGCGCGTGGCGATCGTGATCAAAGGGGGCGAGATCGTCGCCGATCGCCGCCCGGGGAGCGTCCCGAACGCCGCCTGACGCCGAAGCGGGGAGGACAACGATGCGCGTGACGGTGGTCGGCGCCGGGGCAATCGGGGGCACCGTCGGCGTGCTGCTGAGCCGGGCGGGGCACGACGTGACGCTGGTCGATCGGGACGCGGCGCACGTCGCGGCGATCAATCGCGACGGGTTCCGGCTCAGCGGGGTTGTCGAGTCCGTCGAACGGGTGCCGGCGATCGCGCCGGAGGGGCTTTCGGACCTCGTCCGGGAGGGTGGACCGCTCGGGCTGGTGGTGCTGGCGGTCAAGGCGATGGACACCGAGGCCGCGACGGCGAGTCTCCTGCCCCATCTGGCGGTCGACGGCGCCGTCGTCTCCTACCAGAACGGCCTGCTCGAGGAGCGGATCGCACGGATCGTCGGCCCGGAGCGGACCGTCGGCGCGTTCGTCCACTTCGGTGCCGACCTGGTCGAGCCGGGCCACGTCGTGCTGGCGAACCGGGTGGCGACCCATCTCGGCGAGCTCGACGGGACGGAGACGCCGCGTCTCCACCGGATCGCTGAGGTGCTCGCGTCGGCGACCCCGGTCGTGATCACCGCCAACCTGGCCGGACATCTCTGGGGCAAGCTCTGCTACGCCGCGCTTGCGTACGCCGTCTCGACCGTCGACGCGCCGGTCGACGAGGTCGTCGCGGAGCCGCCGGCGCGGGAGGCGATCCGCGCCGCCGTGGCGGAGGTCGTCGACGTGGCGCGGGCGCAGGGGATCCGCCTGGAAAACATCCCCGGCTTCGAGGCGCGGGCGTTTGACCGCCGCAATCCGGCGCGGATCGCCGCCACGGACGCGCTGTTCGACCGGTGGGCGGTGGAGGGCAAGGCCGCGATCAAGCGTCACATGGGTATCCACCGCGACATCAAGGTCCGCAAGCGCCGGACGGAGGTGGACGATCAAGTCGGCGCGGTCGTCGAACGCGGCCGCTCGGTCGGCGTCGCTACCCCGATCAACGCGCTGCTCGTCGAACTGATCCACCAGATCGAACGTGGCGAGCGGGCGCACGACTGGTCGGCACTTCGCGAACTCCACGCAGCAGCATCGCGCCCGACGGGAGCGGACCGAACGAGCGCGGGCACTCCCGGTCGATAAGGGCCAACGGATCCGCCTTGGTGACGCCGCAGGGCGGATCTCGTACCGGGGATCCCGGGGTGACGATCAGGGGGGTGGGGACAGATGCCGCTCCGAGAACCGGGACGGCGTCGTTCAAGGCGCAAACGCTCCCTGCGCGGGGGAGCGCCTCACGCTCCGGCCGGCGTCTCCTGGCGGAATCGGTCGACCCGTCGCAGCGCCGATCGGAGGGCGTGCTCGACGCGGTTTCGCTCCCGGGCGAGGGCGGTCCCGAGGTACCGGGCCTCGTCGCTCCCCGGGCCGAGCGCAGCGAGGCGGGCAGCGCCGCTCAAGCCGGGCAGCGGCTCCACGCCCAACGCCAGGTCCTGCTCGAACGGCCCCGACCGCGTGTAGTTGACCGGGATCAGGAGCCGGCCCAGTTCCATCAGGAGCGCGTTCCCCGGCGTCGGGTCGTGGCGCTCCAGCGCCAGGGCCCGGACCTCGTCGGCGAGCCGGCGCGCCAGCGCTTCCGCGCCCGACAGGTCGAACGTCCCCGTCGCCAGGTCCCCGTAGCGGCGCAGCGCGTCGGCGATCTCCTCTGCCACGGCGGCGTAGTCGAACGGCAGCCGCTCCCGCGTGCAGAGCTGCCAGAGCGTCTCAGCGTAGACCCCCGCGTCGCGGACGAGGTTAGCCTGGTCGATCTTGTCGAGGGTGTCCTCCCGGGTGTGCCACCACCAGCCGAGGCCCCCGCCGCGGGTGCCGGCACCGAGGAGCTGGGCGAGGGCGGCCCCGGTCGCTGAGTCGTCCCGGGGCTGCTCGGAGAGGGAGGCGAAGAGGGACGGGACGCCGTGGCCCCAGAACGACTGATCGCTCGACCGGCTGATCCGCTTGTAGTCGAGGTCGACGCCTGCCGCCTCGGTCAACACCTCCTGCCCGAAGCCGTAGGTCTCGGCCATCGTCGCCGCCTCCTCGAGGACGGAGGCGCCGACGGCCCCGACCGAGTCGACGTTGACGTGGCAGACGCAGCGCTCGTGGAGGTCGTGCCAGAAGGCGTCGGCGTACCAGGCGGAGCCGGCGTAGCGGCCGTGGGAGTGGCCCGACCAGAAGGCGAGGCGCACGCCGCGCCGCAGCGAGGACCGACGCTCGGCGAGGAGCCGGGCGACCTCGAGCTGGGTCGCGTTGGCCGTGCCGTTGTCCATCGCCCCGAGGTGCCAGGAGTCGACGTGCCCGCTGAAGAGGACGAAGGTGTCCTCCGCCGTGCCGGGGAGGTCGCCGGTCAGGGTCGGGATCTTGACCCAGGCCCGGAACGGCTCGGTGGTCAGCCGGACCCGCACCGGACCCCGGGCGAGCGCCTGTTTGAGACGGTCGCCGTCGGCCCGCGTCACGCCGACGGCCGGGACCGTGGGCAGCAGCCCGGCCGTCCCCGGCACGGGCGTGCCCCAGACCGGGGAGAGGCACATCTCGTGGACGTGCTCGTCGTTGATGTGGATCTGCCCGACCGCGCCGGCGCGCTCGGCGGCAACCCCCTTGGCGGGCATCGCCAGGCCGTCGCTGAGCACGATCTTCCCGCGCGCGTCGTTGCCGCGGTCGTCGGTGTCCAGGCCCGATCCGACGAAGACGAGATCGGCGACCACGCCGTCCGGATCGGTGGCCGGACTGAGGGAGTAGCCGTTGGCGGCGATCCGGCTCGGCTCCTGGTCGAGGACGTCGAGCGAGGCGCGCCGGGGGTAGCCGATCAGGGCGTCGCTCTCGTGGCGGGCGACGTCGTAGCCGAAGGAGCGGAGCTGGGATTCGATGTAGTCGAAGGCGGCGGCCTCCTCCGGGGTGCCGGAGAGGCGGACGACGGCCGCGATGGCGCGGAGGTGGCGGTCGATCTCCGATCCGGACACGGCGTCGACGAGCGTGCTCATCCGATCCTCCGGCCTTCGTACGTGCGGCGGCGGGCACCGCGGACGCGGCAGCCCCGTCCGCATCATACCCGGACGCCTCCGCGTCGCGGAGGTCACCCGTTGCACCTCTCGGGCGTGAGCCACCTCTCGAGCGCGGCTCGATCCGGCGGCGATTGGGGCCACGCGGGTGCGCTTCGATCAGGGGGCAAAGCCGGTCGGCCGCCTGCGCGGACAGGACCACGCCCGGGGTGGTCGGGGAGGACGTGCTAGCTCCGCGACCCGGGTCGCGTCGATGATCTCGCTCCCGCGCCAGACGCCTCCTGCCTCGCGGCAACCGCCGCGCCGGAGTCACCGGCAGTCGATCCCGCCGGGGGTGCCACCCGGACAGGCGACATCACCCGATCGCCCGCGGTGTCGGCCGAGGACCGTCAACCTGCCGACCGCTCGGGCGTTGACGGGACGGACCGGCGCAACCCGCCGGTTGGTCGGGGTCGGAGGCTGACGAACGGGTCGGGCACGACGGGCGCGGAGAGGGGATGGTCGGACCCTCGGTGAGCCGCTTACGGGGGCCACGTCGATCACCGACTTTTCGGGCGCGGGAATGCGTCCGTCGGCAGCGGCGCGCCGCGCGCCTCTGTGCTCGGCGGTGGAACCCGGATCGTGTTGGGGCTGGGCGATCGCGGCACGGTGCCCGGCGGCGATGGCGCCCGTCGAAACCATCGATCGGGCCGAGTCCGGCCCGCTGTTCGTCCGGGTTAGCCTCGCGTTGGCATCAGCCGGATCATCGCCTTGCGGGGGGCGGTCGCCGCGTCCTTCGCGAGGCGGGCGGCGACCCGCTCGGCGAGGTGGGCGAAGGCCCCGGCCGTGGCCGACTCGGGGTGTCCGACGACGACCGGCCGGCCCTCGTCGCCACCGGCGCGGACGGCGGGCTCGATCGGGATCTGGCCGAGGAGGGGGACCTCGTACTGCTCCGCCGTCCGCTTGCCGCCGCCGCTGCCGAAGATGTCGGTCGTCTCGTTGCAGCAGGGGCAGACGAAGCCGCTCATGTTCTCGACGATCCCGAGGATGCTCGTCTTCACCTCCTGGAACATCCGCAGTCCCTTGACCGCGTCCGCCAGCGCCACCGCCTGCGGCGTCGTCACGATCACCGCCCCGGAGATCGGGATCTTCTGGACCAGGGTCAGCTGAACGTCGCCCGTTCCCGGCGGCAGGTCGATCACCAGGTAGTCGAGCTCGCCCCAGACGACGTCGTTCAGGAACTGGGTGATCAGCTGGGCCACCATCGGCCCGCGCCAGATCAGCGCCTTCTCGGGGTCGAGCAGGAAGCCGATGCTCATCACCTTTACGCCGTGCGCCTCGACCGGCACGATCTTGCCGTCGCGCACCAGCGGCTTGCTCGTCTGCCCCATCATCAAGGGCATGCTGGGCCCGTAGACGTCGGCGTCGAGCAGCCCGACCGCGGCGCCGGCCCGCGCCAGCGTCACCGCCAGGTTGGCCGCCACGGTCGACTTGCCGACCCCGCCCTTGCCGGAGGCGACGGCGATCGTGTTCTTGATCCCCTTGAGTGGTTGCGCGTCCGCCTTGCCGCCGCCGCTGGCGCGGACGCGGGTCCGCCACCCGATCGTCACCGTCCCCAGGTCGGGGATCGTCGTCAGCGCGGCGCGAAGCTCGTCCTCCAGCCGCTCCTTGTAGGGCGCAAGGGGGGTGAGGAGTTCGACCGTCAGCGCCACGTCCCGGCCGTCGACGGCGATCTCCGGCACCATCTTCAGCTCGACCAGGCCGCGGCCGATCTCCGGCTCCTGCACCGGACGGATCGCCTCGGTGATCTGCTCGCGGGTCGGCGCGCCCTGACCCGGCGGCCGATCCATCGTCGTCGACATCGGTGCAGTCCCTTCGTGATGTGCGTTGGACGGGGAGCGGCGTGAGCCGACATAACCACCCGCCTCCGCCCCAAGTGTACCGAACGTCGGGCATCCGAGGGCATACCGAGGCGACGGTGCCCTTCGGCCGGCCGCGGGTGGCCTGCGGTGAAGCGGTCGGCGGAGAGCGGACAGCGGGCGGTTGCCGCTGCCTGGAGGGGAGGGGGCGGACCCGCCGCGTCCCCCTGCTCTCGCACCGGCCCGCGTGGGGGATGCTACCCAGCGGGGCCTTCGACGAGGAAGAGCACCATCAGGTCCTCGTCGAGGTAGTCGCCGGGACCGAGACGGTTCGCTCGCGGCTCCCGTCCGTAGGGGACGAAGCCGAGCGAGGCGTAGATAGCCCTTGCCCCTAAGCTGCGCTCCCCAACCATCAGGTGGATCTGCTCCAGGTCGGGGAGCGCGCGGGCGTGGACGATCGCCTCGGCGACGAGTCGGCGCGCCACGCCGCGGCCCCGGGCCTCCGGCGCGACGTAGACACCCCAGAGCGTCGCCTTGTGCCGCTGCCGCTCCGGCTCCTGCCGCGCGACGCCCGCGGTGCCGACGAGCGCCCCGCCCAGAAAGGCGCCGAGGGCGACGCCGTTCGGCGGGGCCGAGGCGATCCCCAATCGCTCGCGCACCGCCGCGATCGGCGTCGCGCGGGACTCCTCGTACGAACGGCCGAACGCCTCCGGGTGCTCCCGCAGGGCGCGCAGCCGCACCGCCCAGAAGGACTCGGCGTCCTCCTCCACGAGGCGGCGCAGCGACACGTCGGGGTCGGACACGGAGGCGGACGGCGACCGGCGCCTAGCGGTGGCGGAAGGTGATCCGGCCGCGGGTCAGGTCGTACGGCGAGAGCTCTACGACGACCCGGTCACCCGGCAGGACGCGAATGTAGTTCTTGCGCATCTTGCCACCGAGGTGGCCGAGGACATTGTGACCGTTCTCGAGCTCGACGGTGAACATCGCGTTCGGGAGGGCATCGACGATCTTGCCCTCGACCGAAAGGGCGTCGGGGTTCTCCCGTCGCGGCCGCTCCTCGGTCGGAACCACGGGCGGCTTCACGGGGCGGGGCGGCTTACGGTAGGCGGGTTTCTTCGCCAAAGGGAACCTCCTGGAATCGGCGTCTGGGTCGATGGTTGTCGACGGCGATCGCCGCCGAACGGGTACGAAACGGAAAGGGCCGAGAAAGGCGGAAACCCGGCGGGGCTAGGTGGGCGAGGACCCGCCCCCGACCGCCGCCGGATCGCCCGCGTTGGCGGAGGCGAGCGCGGCCGATCCCTTCGCCGAGGCGGACGGCGGAGCGGCCGCGACAACCGCCGGGGCGGCGAAGACCCAGCGCTTGAGCTCGCCGTGGTCCTGCTGGCCGAGCCAGCCGGCCACGTCCTCGCGGATCGTAGTGGCGGCCTCCGCCAGCCCGTCGCGGCCGAGCCCCGGCCCGCCGAGCCACGGCCGCTCTGCCGGGTCGGCGCGCCCTCCCGGCAGGCAGCGGAAGATGCGGAAGCGCCAGTAGCGCGGCTGATCCGGATCACGGACCGGTTCTACCCGGTAGAGGCGGCCGGTGCCCCGCACCTTGAACGAGAACCCGATCCCCTCGGGCGTTCGGGACTCGATCACGTCGATGGCGTCGTCGTCCATCTTTCCTCCGCTTCCCGGCCGAACCGACGGCCACCGTGCCGCGGCACGCGGCCGTCGCCGAGGGCGCGATCGGGCGGGGACGGAACGAGGCCGACGACAACCACGGCTCGCCCCGATGGTCGCTTTCCGACCTCCATGCGCCGGGGTCACCGGCGCGGAACGAAGGACGGTAACGTCGTCGTGAGGCGACCCGGCTGACCGACAATCGTTCGGGGACCCGGCAAGAATCTCTCACCGCGCGTGCATGATTAAGGATACCACGGGCGCCCGGCGCGGGACGGTGGGCCGGGTTGACGACTTTTCGGCACGGTCGATGCTACACTAGGGGTGCGCACGGTACTGGAACCGGCGTAAGGCGCAGAAAGGACGACACGCGTGGCCACCGGTACGATCAAGACGATCCGCGACGACAAGGGTTTCGGATTCGTCACCCCCGACGGGACGAGCGGTCGCAACGACCTCTTCTTCCACCGCTCGGCTGTCTCCAACGACGGCTTCGACATGTTGCGCGAAGGGCAGCGCATCAGCTTCGACGAGGAGCCGGATCCTCGCGATCCGACCCGCCGTCGGGCGGTCCGGGTCTCCCCGGCCGACGACGACATGTAATGCCCGACGGGGGGCCGGGGCGGCGCGAGTCGCCCCGGCCCCCCGCTCCTTAACTCCCCGAGCATCCCATCGCACCTGCCGCGTCCCCGGTTTAACCGCGGACGCCGTTTTCGCGGGTGACGCCGGCGTACCACCGGCCGCTCCGCTTGATAGTGCGCGCCTGCGTCGCGAAGTCGACGTGGACGATGCCGAAGCGGCGCGCGTAGCCGAACGCCCACTCGAAGTTGTCCAGCAGCGACCAGGCGAAGTAGCCGCGCAGGGGCACCCCCGCCTCGATCGCGCGGTACGCTTGGAGCAGGTGATCGTGGAGGTACGCCTCGCGATCCGGGTCGTCGACCGCGCCGTCCGTGGGCCGGTCGGAGAAGGCCGCCCCGTTCTCCGTGACGTAGAGCGCCGACGGCGCGTAGTCGCGGTGGACGCGGGTCAGGATCTCGTACAGCCCCTCCGGGTAGACCTCCCAGCCCATCGCCGTCGTCGGTCGGCCCGGCGGCGTGAGCTGGCGTGCCCCGACGGGGGAGGAGGTCGGGTCGTGGGCGACGACCGAGCGGAAGTAGTAGTTGATCCCGAGGAAGTCGAGCGGCGCCGCGATCCGCTCCAGGTCGCCCGCCGCCACAGGTGGCGCGTCCTCGCCGAACCGCGACAAGAGGTCGTCTGGGTAGGTGCCCCGGAAGAGGGGGTCGAGGAACCATCGGTTGAGGTAGGCGTCCTGGCGGTCGGCCGCCTCGGCGTCGGCGTTGGCGTCCCCGGCGGGCTCGACCGGGGCCAGGTTGAGGGCGATCCCGACCGC
The DNA here is from genome assembly GCA_902806405.1 of uncultured Thermomicrobiales bacterium. Classification (GTDB taxonomy): domain Bacteria; phylum Chloroflexota; class Chloroflexia; order Thermomicrobiales; family UBA6265; genus CADCWL01. The sequence continues at coordinate 9,239 of CADCWL010000041.1, forward strand.
GCTGCCGGCGGGCAGTTCGGCCCGCAGTGCCGCCGTCCCCTCGGCGTGGGCGAGGAGGAGGTGGTGGGCGGCGGCGAGGGCCGTTCGGAGGTTGCGGACGCCGGGCGCGTGGTTCCCCGTCAGGTGGCCGAGGAAGGCGGCGACCCACGGTTCGTTGATGGTCGTCCAATGACCGACGCCGCCACCGAGGGCGGTCGCCACCGTCTGCGCGTACTCCCCGAAGCGTTTGGCGGTGTCGCGGTTCGCCCAGCCGCCGCCGTCTTGAAGCGCCTGCGGCAGGTCCCAGTGGTAGAGCGTCGGGTACGGCTCGATCCCGGCGGCGCGGAGGGTGTCGACCAACCGCCGATAGAAGTCGAGGCCGGCCGCGTTCGGCCGGCCGGCGCCGTCCGGGAAGACGCGCGGCCAGGCGACGGAGAAGCGGTAGGCGCCGAGACCCAGTTCACCCATCAGGGCGACGTCCTCCGGCACCCGATGGAAGCCATCGCAGGCAACGTCGCCCGTATCACCGTTGAGGATTTTGCCCGGGGTGTGGGAGAAGGTGTCCCAGATCGAGGGGCCGCGCCCCCCCTCCTGCACCGCTCCCTCGACCTGGTACGCCGCCGTCGCGGCGCCCCAGACGAACCCCTCGGGAAAGATCGCGTCGGCCGCAGCCATCCGATCCGGCTCCTGCTCTGCGGCGCTGCCGCTCCGCCCGCGACCCGCGGGCACCTGATGCATCGGCGGGAAGTATGGCAGCCGGCCGCTTGCCGGGGCACACCCGCTGTGACGTGCGGCCGGAGGGCGGGCACCGGAGGACCGCTGCGGCGCCAGGCTCGGGTGTGGCAGTGCCCGTGCCGGACGGCCTCCACGAAGCACCCGCGCCGGTGGCGTCGATTGCCGTGGACCGGCACGTGACCGCGGCGAAGCGTCGTCCACCCTGGTAGACCGCCCGGCCCTCGCGGTTCCAACCCACTACGGTGCCTCGCGGTCGGGTTGACGCGGAGCGGGTGGCACGGACCGTGGCGCTGTCGTCCGCACTCCACCCCCGCCACGGCCGTTGGCATGCCTCTTCCTGCGGTATGCGATGAGGGACCTCTCACATGGAGGGTGGGGTGGCCCCGACGGGGGGTGACGGCGGGGGGCCGGATGGCCGGAGGCCGACACCCTGAGCGGTCCGACCGCGGCACCGAGCGGACGAGTGGACGACCGGCCTTGAACGCGAGGTCGGTCTGTTTCGCGAATCGAGCGATCACCGAGCGGCGCGCGAGCCCGGTGCTTTGGTCTCCGCCGGATGCCCGCCGGCGGAGGTGGCGACCGGCAGACCGGGAGGAGAGCGGGGTTGGGGGGTACCGCGGTCCGGTCCATGGTGGTCGGCTCAGAGGGTGACCGTCACCTGACCGTCGATGACGCCGACCGGGTACTGGCGGACGCGCAGGCGGGGGGAGGCGAGGCAGCGCCCGGTCGTGATGTCGAACTCCAGCCCGTGCCAGGGGCAGGCGACGACCTCCCCTTCCCGCACCCAGGCGAAGCGCCAGCCGGTTTGGGCCGAGCAAGCCGTCGTCCCGGTCACGCTCCCCTTGCAGAGCGGCCCGTACTGGTGGGGGCAGACGTTCGGCAGCGCGTAGAAGCGCCCGCCGACGTTGAAGACCCCGACCTCCGCCCGACCGAGCCGCACCACCCGGTGCGTCCCCGGCGGAAAGTCCGCCACCGGTCCGACGACGTGCTCGGCCATCCCCGTCCCTCCGCTATCGCCCTACGTCTCGGTCGGGCGCTGGTGCATCGGTAGGTCCACGTCGTACGACGCCGCCGGATCGAAGAAGGTCAGGGCTCCGCGCGCGAGCTCGAACACTTTCGGCACCCGCGTGTCGTGCCCCGGCCGCAACGGCGCCGGCAGCCGGTCGGCGGCGAAGAACGCGGCCTCGTCGATCTCGATCCCCGGGCTCGGCACCGGCTCCGCGCACTCCACCAAGAAGACCGGCTGCACGATGTGCAGCCGCGCACGAGTGCCCCACCGCCGTGCGTCGAACAGCCCCAGAAGGCGCGCCACGCGCCCGCGCAGACCGGTCTCCTCCCACAGCTCGCGGAGGACGGCCTCCGCCGGCGTCTCCCCGATTTCCGCCAGGCCCCCCGGCATCGCCCAACCGCCGCCGTCCTTGACCCGGACGAGGAGGATGCGGCCGTCCCGATCGAACACCGCCGCGTCGACACCGATCGCCGGCGAGAAGCGGAGCCACGGCTCGGCAAGGAACGGGGCGCGGACCTCCTCGGCCGGAACCCCCTCGGCGAGCGCGGCCAGCTCCGCCGCAAGCCCCATCAGCTGCCGGGCGCGATCCTGGTCGTAGACGTTCGCCGCGTGGTAGCCGGCGACGGACGCCATGCCCCGCATCTGGTCCGCGATCAGGGAGAGCTCCTGACGCCGATCGGACCCGGTCACGGCGATCCCCCCTCACCTGCCCGCGACGGACGGTGCCACCGACGACAACCTTAACTCGGCGTCGGCAGCAGCGACGCGGCCGCATCGCGTGCCCGGAGCTCGGCAAGCGTGCGCTCGACGGGTCGGGACGGGATCACGTAGATCGGAAGGCCCTCCTCGACTTGCATATCGAGCAGCTGGTCTCAAATCAGGTCGGTCACCTTGACGTGTCCTCGAGATTGACCGCGACGTCGAGGAAGATGCCCAAGGGGCCCGTGCTCTCTGCTACGTCAACGGTCCCCGTCGGGAAGCGGTCACCGATCAGCCCCTGAAGCTCGCTCAGGGCGGCCGCGATCGCGGGGGTGATCGGGATGAACTTGGTGGCAATCATGGGACCAGTCTCCCTGTCTCGCGAACAGCGCCCACGAATGCTCCGCTCCCATGCAGCGCTTGCCTCGCCTCGGCCCGATTGAACATCGCTCTCCGGTAGCCCGCGTCGATCCGTAGCAGGTAGTTGTCCAAGAGGACGCGCCGGAGGTCCGTTCCGTACGGTTTCCGGCGATTCACCACCTGTCCGGCAAACTGCGCCTGCACGTACTCGTGCGTCCGTCTGCCTGTCGGCCGGATCCCCTCAAGGAGGAGGGCGGCGGTGGCCGCCTGGAAGCACGCGTAGTAGCAGCGGTTGGCTCAACTGTTGTACCGACCGAAGGCCATCTCGCTCTCGGCGGTCTGCAAGCTCTCGCTCGCCTTCCTCAGGTCGATCTCCGCGTCGCCGTCCATGCCCCGGATGATAGCAATCGGCCTTCCGAAGTCGAAGCCGGCGAGCGAGGCGGGGCGCTACGCGAGATTCGCCGCCGGCGCCGGGATGCCGAACAGCTCGAGCGCGTTCTCGCCCATGATCTTGCGCTTGGTTGCCTCCGGCAGGGGGAGCTTAAGGATGGCCTTCGGATGGTCAAAGTCGTGGTGCGGCCAGTCGGAGGCGAAGAGGGTCCGGTTCTCGCCGCCGTAGAGGCCGATCGTGGTGGCCAGGTCGCGCGGGTCGTCCGGCTCCTCGATCGGCTGGGTGGCGAACCACATCCGCTCCTTCATGTACTCGCTCGGTCGCTTCTCGAGAAAGGGGACCATGCGGCGGTACTCCAGGAAGTATTTGTCCATCCGCCACATCATGTACGGCACCCAGGCGACGCCCGCCTCGGTGAAGCCGATCTTGAGCCGCGGAAAGCGGGCCGGTACCCCGGAGTGGATCAGGCTCGTCAGGTTCGCCATCATCGCGAAGGAGTGGGAGAGGACCTGGCGCGCGAAGTGGTTCTCGAACTGGTCGAGCTGGCAGGGGAAGGCGGGCGAGACGAGCGTCACGCTGTGGAGCAGCACCGGCAGGTTTGCGGCTTCCGCCGCCGCCAGGATCGGGTCGTAGCGGCGGTGGCCCCAGAGCGGGTTGACGCCCGCGGTCGGCAGGAAGACGGCGACGACCTTCTCCTCCGCGGCGTAGCGCGCGATCTCCCGCGCCGAGTCGTCCGGATCCTGGGGGCAGGCGAGGAGCGCACCGTAGAGCCCCGGCTCCTCCTGCAGCCACTCCGCTAGGAGCCAGCGGTTGTAGGCGTGGGAGAGGGCGACCGCGTACTCGATGTTTGGGATCGGGGCGAAGAGGAGAAGGTGGTCCGGGAAGAGGACCCCGATGTCGATCCCGAGCGCCGACAAGCCCTCACGCATCTCGGCCGCGCTCCGGACCGAGCGGTTCGCCTGGCCGCCGGGGATCGGCGGGTCGAGCTTCATCCCGGGCGCATAACCGGGGATGTCGAGGTAGCGGGCCGGGGTGCCGGCCAGCGCCTCCAACGACGGCCGCCAGGCGCGGTCGATGTAGGGCGCCAGCTGCCCCGGCGCGTCGTCGACGTGGACGTCGGCGTCGACGATCACCATCGCGTCGCGCGCATGTCGCTCCGGTGGTCGCATCACCGTCGTGGTCACCGCTCGCCCTCCTGGCCCGACGGCGCCTACACGCGGCGCCCTCGACTGACCGTACTCCCGCTTAGGGGTGCAGCTCCTCCGCGGGATCGGCCTCGCGCTGCCATCGTCGCACACCGGCGGCACGGTCCGCCCCGGAGGGGCGGCGCCCTCGCCGGCTGGTGGATGATCCGGGGCCCTCACCCTCGTCCTTCTGGCACGCGGTTTGCGCGCCGCTACGCTATCCTGACCTGGGCCCGGAGACGCGGCGAAGCGCCGGGCCGGCGGAGATCGGAGGAGTGATTCATGACCACCTCACGGAGCCGGCGCCTGGGCGGAGCGGCCCTCAACCGGCGTCAAGTGCTCGGCGGGGCGCTCGGCGCCACCGGCCTCATCCTGACGACGGGCGGTCGCTCGCCTGCCTCGCCGTCCGCGGCGCAAGCTACCTTCGATTGGAAAAAGTTCGACGGCAGCCGCATCCGACTTCTTGCCAACGCCCACCCCTGGACCAACAGCGTCAAGCCGGTTCTCGCGGAGTTTCAGGAGCTGACCGGCATCCAAGTCCAGGCGGAGGATCTCCCCGAGGCGCAGTTCCGGCAGAAGCTGACGACGGAGCTGTCGCAGGGAACCGGCAGCGTCGACGTCATGATGTCGGCCCCCGCCCAGGAGGGCCTCAAGTACGACCAGGCCGGGTGGTACGAGCCGCTCGACCGCTTCGTCCAGGACCCGGCCCTGACCGCACCCGACTACGACTTCGCCGACTTCGCCCCCCGCCCGATCGAGATGCAGACGGTCAACGGCAAGCTGATCGGCATCCCCGTTCAGCTCGAGTCGACGATGATCATCTACCGGAAGGATCTCTTCGAAGAGAAGGGGATCGCGCCGCCGGCCACCTTCGCCGACTTAGAGGCGGCGGCGGAGGCGCTCCACGCCCCGGACGACCGCCTCTTCGCGATCGGCCTCCGAGGCAAGGGCGCAGCCGCCACCTCCCAGTGGAGCTCGTTCCTGTACGGCTACGGCGGCGACTGGCTCGACCCTGCCGGGGCACCGGCGCTCGCCTCGCAACCGGCGATCGACGCCTTTACCTACTACGGCAACCTGGCCCGCAACTACGGCCCACGGGGGGTCGAGAACAACTCGTGGGCGGAGAACGTCGCCCTCTTCCAGCAGGGGCAGCTCGGCATCCTGGTCGACGCCTCCGTCTTCAAAGTCAACGTCGAGGATCCCTCGGCCTCCACGGTGGCCGGGAAGGTCGGCTACGCCGTCTTCCCGCAGGGGCCGGCGGCGCACGATGTCGCCGGCTTCACCTGGGGCCTGTCCATCCCCGCCTCGGCTAAGAACAAGGAGGCGGCCTGGTACTTCGTCCAGTGGGCGACGAGTAAGGCGCAGAACCTGGCGCTGTTGCAGAAGGGGGTGCCGGTCGCCCGTCAGTCGACCTGGCAGGATCCGGCGTACGTGGAAACCTCGAACAAGGAGTTCGACCAGGCGCAGCAGACTTCGATCCAGATCAGTAAGCACACCTCCAATCCCCCGGTCGTCTCCGTCCAGGAGGTGCGCGACGCGGTCGGCCCGGTCATCATCGCCGCGATCCAGGGCGGGGACGTGCCGGCTGCCGCCCAGCAGGCGAACGAAACCGTCAAGACGATCATCGCCCAGTCGGGCTAGCCGGTGGCGAGCCGACGATCCAGTTCGGTCTCCACGACGGGGGGCGCGCCGCCATCGGCAGCGCGCCCCGTCGTGTCCCCGGGTTCGTCCCGACCCGGGATCGGCGCGTTTATCGAGCGCCGGCCGGACGTGGTGTTCCCGGCCCCGGCGATTGCCTTTTTGCTGCTGACGATGCTCTTCCCGGTCGCCTTTACGCTCTACATGAGCGTCCAACGCTGGGAGTTCTCGGCGCTCGATCCGCCGACCTTCATCGGGCTCCGCAACTACGCGGACTTCCTCTTCAACGACGCCCGATTCTGGCCGTCGGTGGCGCGAACGTTTGCCTTTACCCTGCTCGCGGTCGCGGTCGAGACCGTCCTCGGCGTCGCCATCGCGCTCATCTTCAACCGCGAGTTCCTCGGCAAGGGGTTGATCCGGACCATCTTCCTCTTCCCGATGGTGGCGACCCCCGTCGCGATCGCTCTCGTCTGGGCGACCATGTTCGACCCGAACCTCGGGGTTCTTAACTATTTCGTGGAGGAGTTGGGCCTGCCGCCGGTGCTCTGGACGAGCGACGCGGATTGGGTACTCCCTGCCCTTGCCCTGGTCGATATCTGGGAGTGGACGCCGTTCATCACCCTGATCACACTGGCCGGCCTCTCCTCCCTGCCGTCGGAGCCGTACGAAGCGGCACGGATCGACGGTGCCAGCCCCCGCCAAATCCTCTGGGATTTGACGCTGCCGATGCTGAGGCCAACCATCGTCGTCGCGGTCCTCTTCCGCGCCATCGACGCCCTCAAGACCTTCGACATCATCCAGGTGATCACCCAGGGCGGGGCGGATTTCAGCTCGGAGACGCTCAACATCTACGCCTTCCAGAACGCGTTCAATTACTACCACCTTGGCTATGCCTCGGCGATCCTCGTCTTCTTCTTTATGCTCGTGATGGGCGTCTCGATCCTGCTGCTGCGGGTACGGAGGGCAGCGGAATGAGTACCGGCACGGCGGTGGCCACGGGACGGCGATCGGTTGCGGCCGCCCGAGCGCGTCCAGGGTTCGGCGGCTTGGCTCGCCGGGTCGCTTTCTACGCACTGGTGATCGTCATCCTGCTGCCGTTCCTGTTCGTCTTCTACTGGATGATCATCAACTCGTTCAAAACGCTCGTCGACGCTCAGGCGTGGCCACCCAAGTTCTGGGGCTTCACCCCAACCCTGGCAAATTACCGGGCCCTCTTCCAGGATCCCGCCAACCCGTTCCTCGATTTCACCATCAACAGCCTGGTGATCGCCACCGGGGCGACGCTGCTCGGCCTGATCCTCGGTCTGCCGGCTGCCTACAGCATCGCCCGCTACAAGCAGAACGGCCTCGGTCTCGTCATCCTGACGGCGAGGATCATGCCGGGGATCAGCTTCCTGGTGCCGCTCTATATCATCTTCTCGCGGTTGGGCATGATCGACACCTACTCCTCGCTGATCATCTCCCACCTGATCGTGACGATGCCGATCATCGTCTGGCTGATGGTTGGCTTTTTTGAGGACCTGCCGCGCGAGCTGGAGGAGGCGGCGCGGGTCGATGGCGCGAGCATGTTCGGCACCTTCTGGAGGATTAGCCTTCCGCTGAGCAAGGCGGGGATCGTCGCCTCGGCGATCCTGGCCTTCATTTTCTCCTGGAACAACTTCATGTTCTCCCTGGTCCTGACCTCGGTCAACACCAAGACGCTGCCGGTCGCCGTCTTCAACTTCATGGGGTACTCGAGCATCAACTACGGCGCGATCAGTGCCGCCGCGGCCTTGATCACCCTGCCGGTGATCGTGCTGGTCCTCTTTGTTCAGCGCCACATCGTGCAGGGGCTGACCGCCGGCGGGATCAAGGGTTAAGTCGCCGGGTCCAGGGGGGCGAGGACGGGAGCCGGAGAATCGGACGATCGACTGGACGTTCGCGTCCACGGCATCCGCTCCGCCCGCCGGTTGGCCACCCTCCGCCCTCCCACGGCGCGGGCTCGAAAGGATCGGCACGGCACCGGGGGAGTGGGATGGACGAGCGGACCTTTGAGACCGCCTTCACGATCGACACCTCGAGCATCAAGTTCGGTCCGGGCGTCACCGGGGAGATCGGGGGCGACGTCGCCCGCCTGGGTTCCCGCCGGGTGCTGGTCGTAACCGATCCGCGGCTGGCCGAGGGCGAGCCGGTCGCGGTCGTCCGCGGGGCGCTGCGGCAGGAGGGAATCGAGCACGAGCTGTACGCCGGCGTCAGCGTCGAGCCGACCGACGCCTCCTTTGGGGAGGCGATCCGGGTCGCGACCGAGGGCGGGTTCGACGGCTACGTCGCCGTCGGCGGCGGCTCCGTGATCGACACCGCCAAGGCGGCCAATCTCTACGCGACCTACCCGGCCGATCTCCTCACCTACGTCAACCCGCCGATCGGCGAGGGGCGGCCGGTGCCTGGGCCGCTCAAACCGCTCGTCGCCGTCCCGACCACCGCCGGCACCGGCAGCGAGACGACCGGCGTGGCCATCTTCGACCTGGCGTCGATGCATGCCAAGACCGGGATCGCCCACCGCGCCCTCCGCCCGGCGCTCGGCATCGTCGACCCGGAGAACACGCGGACGATGCCGTCGAGCGTCGCCGCTTGCTCCGGCCTCGATGTCCTGAGCCACGCCCTCGAGTCGTACACCGCGCTGCCGTACTCCCGGCGGCCCGCCCCCGAGTCCCCCGCCCTCCGGCCCGCCTACCAGGGGGCCAACCCCATCGGTGACGTCTGGGCGGCCCGCGCCCTGGAGTTGGTGGCCGCCAACCTGGTTCGTGCCGTCGACGACCCGTCGGACGACGAGGCGCGGGGGAACATGCTGCTGGCCGCCGCGTTCGCTGGGATCGGCTTCGGCAACAGCGGCGTCCACCTCCCGCACGGAATGAGCTACCCGGTGAGCGGCCTGGTGCGCGGCTTCGTCCCCGACGGGTACCCCGCTGACCACCCTCTCGTCCCCCACGGCATGTCCGTGATCCTCCACACCCCCGCCGTCGTCCGCTTCACCGCCCCCGCCGACCCCGTCCGCCACCTGGAAGCCGCCCGCCTCCTCGGCGCCGACGTCCGCGGCGCCGGGCCCGAGGACGCGGGGGAGGTCCTGGCCGGTGCCGTCGTCGCCATCATGCGCCGGGTCGGGATGCCGAATGGCTTGTCGGCGCTCGGCCTCGGCCGGGCCGACGTCGACGCCCTCGTCGCCGGCACCCTGCCCCAGCACCGCGTGACGAAGCTCTCGCCACGGCCGGCGGGGGAGGCGGAGCTGCGGGGGCTCTTTCTGGGATCGATGACCTGCTGGTAGAGCACGTCGGCGCCGATCGCGCCCGGGGACCGCGGGCTGGCGGGATCGTTCCCGAGCGGCGACCATGTCCCGGTACGCGAGCGAGGCCGCATCGTGCAATTCGCCGGGGATGCGGCCCCGAAAAGGAGCAGCAGGGTGGGGGAGCGAACGGAGGCGGTCACGCGCAAGATCCTGCGCGCCCTGGAGGGAGATGCACGCCGCGGTCCCGCCCAAGTCGCCCGGATGGTCGGCGTGGCGGAGGAGGAGGTGGCGGCGGCGATCGAGCGACTGGAGCGGGACGGGGTGATCCGCGGCTACCGGACGGCGATCGACTGGGACCGTGTGGAGGAGCGGGTGGTCGCCTTCATCGACGTCGGCGTCTCGCCACAGCGGGACGTCGGCTTCGACCAGGTCGCCGCCCGCATCTATCGCCACCCGGAGGTCCGGAGCGTCCACCTCGTCTCCGGCGGGCACGACCTGCGCGTCGTCGTCGAAGGGGCCGGCATCCGCGAGGTCGCCGCCTTCGTCGCCGAGAAGCTCTCCTCGATCGACCACGTCACCGCGACGAACACCCACTTCCTGCTGCGCGCCTACAAGGAGGACGGCAAGGTGCTGATCGACGAGACCCCGGACGACGACCGGCTGGCGGTGACCCCATGAAGCTGGCCCGCGCCGTCCAAGACCTCGCCCCCTCCGGCATCCGCCGCTTCTTCGACGTCGTTTCCCGGATGGACGACGTGATCTCGCTCGGGGTCGGCGAGCCGGACTTCGGCACTGCATGGCGCGTCCGCGAGGCCGCCATCTACGGTCTGGAGCGCGGCCGGACGAGTTACACCGGCAACGCCGGTCTGCTGGAGCTGCGCCAGGCGATCGCCGCCGCGCTCGGACGTCGCTACGGACTGGAGTACGACCCGGAGGAGCAGGTCCTGGTCACCGTCGGCGTCAGCGAGGCGCTCGACCTCGCGCTGCGCGCCCTGCTCGACCCCGGCGACGAGGTGATCGTGCCGGAGCCGTGCTACGTGGCGTACCCCCCCTGCGTCACGCTCGCCGGCGGCGTCCCGGTTCCGCTGCCGACCCGCGCCGAGCAGGGATTCGTGCCGACCCCGGAGGAGGTCGAGCGCTTGATCACGCCCCGGACGCGGGCGATCCTCCTCAACTACCCGAACAACCCGACCGGCGGCGCCCCGACGCGGGAGCAGCTGCTGGCGCTGGCCGAGGTCGCCCGCCGCCGCGACCTGGTCGTGATCAGCGACGAGATCTACGATCGCCTCTCCTACGACCGACCGCACGTCTCGGTGCCGACCCTGCCGGGGATGGCGGAGCGGACGCTGCTGCTGAACGGCTTCTCCAAGACGTACGGGATGACCGGCTGGCGGGTCGGCTACGCCGCCGGCCCGGCCGATCTGGTCGCGGCGATGACCAAGATCCACCAGTACACCGCGCTCTGCGCCGGCCGCTCCGCCCAGGAGGCGGCGATCGAGGCGCTGCGCGTGCCGGACCGCGACGTGGAGGCGATGGTCGACGACTACGATGCCCGCCGCCGCCTGATCGTGGCGGGCCTTAATCGGATCGGCCTGCCCTGCCACCTTCCGGCCGGTGCCTTCTATGCCTTCCCTTCGGTCGCCGCGACAGGGCTCTCCGCGCAGGAGTTCGCCGAGCGGCTGCTGCACGAAGGGCGGGTCGCCGTCGTCCCTGGGGACGCCTTTGGCGCCGGGGGAGCCGGCCACGTCCGCTGCGCCTACGCGACGGGTCTCGACCAGATCGAGGAGGCGCTGGGGCGGATGGAGCGTTTCGTCGTTGGCTTGCCGACGATGGAGGGCGCGCGGATCGGAACGACCGTTGCCTCGTGACCCGCGGTTGGGGATCGAGGACCCGCGAGGGAGGTGGCGGAGCGGCTCCGATATTGGATGGGGCGAGAGGTTGCCGGTCTGTTCGACCGGCGCTGGACGCCGGCGCCGCCGATGGAGGAACCGTTGGCCGGCCCCCCCCGTGTAGATTAGACAAGCTGCGCCCGCGGTGCCGAAAGACGGAGGCCGCCGACGGCGGGACGGAGGTTGTCTGGCATCCGTCGTGCACCCTGCCCGACATCGATCGACCGAGCGAATGGAGGAGAACGCCCGTGTCCGACGACCACAGCCCCGGCGATGGCCGGAATCCGTACGCCGACCGCGGTGGCCCGGCCGGCCGTCACGCCGAGACCCACGACGTCCGCCGCGAGCAATTGACCAATCCGACCGGGCCAGCGGCGGTCGACGAGAGCTTCGCCGCGCAGCTTGCTCCCGAAACGTCGACCGCCGCGGCCGGCGGACACGCCGACGAGAGCAGCTCCGCCGCCGCCGACAAGTCGGTGGGCAATCGCCTGCCGCACCTCGACAGCGCCGAGCTGGCGACCCTCGCGATCCTCGAGCCCGGCACGGCGCTCGATCAGGGGAGCACCTACCTCGACCTGAACGACCTCGGCCGCGGCCCGTTCAAGGCGATCGGCGGCCAGGAGATCGGCAAGGGCGACCGCGTTGTCGCCAAGCGCGACACCGACTACGAGCTCTGGAACCGCATTACCCAGGACCGCGAGTTGGAGATCGAGCGCCCGGAGGGGGCCGAGTAGGCCTCCGGACAGCTCCGGTGTCCCGCGCCGGGGCCGGCGCCGGGCCGGGGAGATCGACGATCGTCGGGCCCCCGGTCCGGTGTCAACGGTTCTTGCGGGGCGCGAACCAAAGTATGTGTCCGCACTCCTCGCAGACGAAGTTCGTTGCCTGCCGGTTTGCCCAGTCGAAATTCAAGAACGTCGCCATCGGCGTGTTGAGCAAGGTTCGTCGCGTCCAGAAGGCATCGTGCCCGCAGATCGGGCAGACGAGTTTGTGGCCGTGGACCTCGTACGCCTTCGCTTCGCGTTTGGCCACCTCGTCTCCTTCCGGCGCAGTGTCGCCGCGGACCACCCGTCGCGTGCCCTCCCCATTCTGCTACGGCGGGCGACGACGAGCCGATCGGCGGGGTGGACCGGCGTCCCTGCCGGTTGCGATCCTGATCGCTGCGACGTCCGATCGTGAGGCACGGGGGGCGCCGCGGTGAGCGATGGCGTGCACGTTGCGCCTTCTCCTGTTCACCTTTTGCTGACGATCTGCTACACTTGTCCGCAGAGACGTTTCCTCAGCGCGCGCGCCCGTCAGGACTCCGCCGCCAGCGATCCTACGAGTTCCGTTCCGCCGGAATCGTCCGAGTATTCATCGTGTTGTGCCGCGGCGAGGCCGCGGCGGAAAGAGGACCAGGCGGAACATGAGCGATCGATCGCTAACCTGCCGCGATTGCGGCCAGGAGTTCACCTTCACGGCCGGCGAGCAGGCCTTCTACCAGGAGCGCGGCTTCTCTGAGCCGCAGCGCTGCCCGAGCTGCCGCTCGGCGCGCAAGGCGCAGCGTGCGGCCTCCGGCGAGGGCGGTGGCGGCTACGCCTCCGGCGGCGGCGGCTACTCCTCCGGCGGCGGCTACTCCTCCGGCGGCGGGGGCGGCTACGGCGGCGGCGGCGGGTACTCCTCCGGCGGCGGCGGCGGCTTCTCCTCCGGCCCCCGGCAGATGTTCCCGGCGGTCTGCTCGTCGTGCGGCAAGGAGACCGAGGTCCCCTTCCAGCCCCGCAACGACAAGCCGGTCTACTGCCGGGACTGCTTCCAGGAGCGGCGCTCCGCCGCCCCCCGCACCGGCGGCTACGGCAGCAGCTACTAGACGGGACGGCGGCGGCCGGTCGACGGTCGCTGGCGGAACGACGAGACGGGCGGGCCGGGGTTTTCCCGGCTCGCCCGTTCTTTGCGTCCACGCCGGCGTCGCTCGGCTCCGGTGGTGGCGTCCCTGGTCCCCCTCGCGTGGAACCGACCCACGTCGCTCCGGACCCCTGACGCCCCGCCAAGGCCGAGCGCTTCTTGGCGATCCGGGGAGGCAGCAACGGTAGGGGACGGCTGCGTCGGTTTCCTTCCCGGTCTCCACTCGCTCTCGAACGGAGACCGGGGGATGACCGGCCAGGTTGCGGCTGCGGTGGTCGGATCCTTTCGCCGGACCCGCGAAGTGCCGCCGGGGGTGGGGACGCCCGGGAACCGTTGGCGATCGTTGGGCCAGCGCGTCACGGCTTTGGCGCGTCGCTCTCCCGCCAGGCCGCCAGCTCGGCGGTGTGGATCTTCTCCGGACCCTGGTCGACGAACGCCTCGACGAAGGCGCGGACCGTCTCGGGCGTGACCTCGTCCCCGGCTAACTCCTGGATGCGGCCCCAGGCGGTGAAGGCGACCTCCGCCTCCATCCCTGGGTAGGGCGCGACGATCACCAGGACCGGGTAGCCGGTCCGCGCGTCGGCGAAGCGTTCCAGGATGGCGACCGCCTCCGGGCAGCTGCAGCGGTACTGCAAGACGACCCCTCCGTGCTCCAGGTTGTGGACCTGCACCTCGTCCGGGATCGGCTCGTCGTAGACCCCCCATTCCGCCCAGATCGGCCAGTGCTGGCCCGATGTCGGCGGCACCGAGTTGTACGGCGCGTGCGGCTCGTCCGGCAGGACGTGGTCGGCGTTCAGGATCGCGACCTCCCGGCCCGGCCCCGGTCGCGCCACCGGGGTGGCGACCGCCGCGTTCGGGACGAAGAAGCTCCCGTCCGCGACGGGCGTCCCGGCCACCGGCGTGCCCCCGGGCTGCGCGCCCGCGACCGCGGCGACGGCGCCGAGGCCGAGCAGGGCGGCGCCGAGCGCCCCGGCGAGTGACCGCGAGCCCCGACCGACGCGCGTGCTCATCGTTTCTCCGCCCCTTCTTCCCGCGTCGCGACCGAGCGCGGACCGGTACCGCCGGCGCGTCCGGCGCCGGTCACCGGCGAAAAAGCCAGACGCCCACCACGGCGATCGCGACGACGATGAAAAAGAGCTGGGCGATCCGCAGCGCCCAGCCGAGGACTGCTGTCCGGCCCGACGCCGGCACCAGCGCCGCGCCGCCCCCGGTCAGCAGCATCGAGCCGAGGATCAGACGGAGCAACCCGCCGATCCCCGGTTGGTCGTCGTTCCAGGCATTGACCACCACGGAGAGCCCGAGCAGGAGGAACAATGGTCCCTGCCACCGCGATGCGCCGATCGGGCTGCGTGCCGGGCGGCCACCGGACCTGTTCACCGCGCTCCCCGCTGCGGCGCGCGCGGCCGGAGCCCGGCCGGCCATGCTACCTGAATCATGGCCGACGCCGGCCGAGACCGCCGTCAAGACCGGTGGCGAGCAGCGCCCCCTCGTCCCGTGCCGTCGCGAGAGAACCGGCCGCGACGCTCGCAGGACGATCCAAGCCAGACGGTGGAGCGTACGTCGTGGGGACGAGCTGACAACGCTCGGCCATTGCCCCGCTGAGGCGATGATCGCGGGCAAGCCGAACGCAATCTATGCCCGACCGCTCCTCACAGGCGCCGACCGGCCGGGCTCGCTTCCCGGAGGCGGTCCGGCGGTCGGCACCACGACACCCTCCGCATGATCTCAAAAGATGCCCCGGCCGATCGTCGGGACCGGCTGCGAATCGGGAGCCCGCCTTGGCGCCGCCACGTTCGTGGCTCCTCCGCCCGATCGGCCGACCGACGACGAACGGGACTGCCCGGAGCGAAAGGATCAACGACAGCACTCCCAGTACCCCGGCGACCTCCGGCGATCACGTCACCGACAACGTCGAGACGACGCCATCCAGGTTCGCGCGCCTCGATCCGTGAAGCCCGAAGCCGGGACCTTGTGCGTCACCGGTTGTTCCTCCGGTCCAACGATCATCAGGATCGTGAGCAGCCCGGTGACCACCTTGAGTCGCCCCTGCCGCCGTGCGTGCGGCTTCGGCTCCCCCCAGCGGCGGTCGGCGACGACGTTGATCTGGGCGCTCCCCCTTGACCGCAGTCCGACGCGGCTATTGTACCGTCGAGATCGTGTGCCCCCGTTCTAGGTCGGACCCGCGCCAGTGGGCGCGGTCGTGCCGGACACGCCGGGTTTGGCGTTCCCGGCCGGCATCGCCTACCGTACGAGGCGTACCACCAGGGGGCGGCGACGCGGGCGCGAGGGACGGCAAGGTCGGGATGACGGACGAGATCACGAACGTGGACGTGGCGGTGGTTGGTGCCGGGCCGGCGGGGAGTGCGGCGGCGGTGGCACTGGCGCGGGCCGGACGGCGGGTGGTGCTGCTCGACCGGGCCGCCTTCCCGCGCGACAAACCGTGCGGCGACCTGATCGGCGCCCGGGCCCTCGCCTGGGCGCGGCGCCTCGGCGTCGACGAGGTCGACCTCGCCCCGTACCCGCCCCTCGCCGGGGCCCTCGTCACCGCCGACGGCGGCGCCCTCGACCTCGCCCCGACGGGCCGCGCCGGCCGTCTCCTGCTGGCCCGGTCCGACAGCCGCGTCGTTCCCCGCGTCGTCTTCGACGCGGCGATGGTCCGCGCCGCCGAGCGCGCCGGAGCCGAGCTGCGGCGGCTGACCGTCCGGGATGTCGGCCCGTGGCGGGACGGGCGACGGGAGGTGATCGGGCGCGGGCCGGACGGCCCGGTCCGCCTCGCCGCTCGGGCCGTCGTCCTCGCTGGCGGCTACGGCTGCCGCGTGGCCGCCGATGTCGCCCCGCCCCCCACGAGCGGCGCCGATCCGGGCCGGGGGATCGCGATGCGGGGCTACTTCTCCGGGGTCGCCGCACCGCGGGACCGGATCGTCTTTTCCCTTGACGGGTGGGTCCTGCCCGGTTACGGCTGGGTCTTTCCCCTGCCGGAGGGCGGGGCGAACGTCGGGGTCGGGACCCTGGTCGGGGATCGCGGCGACCGGGGGGTCGCCGACGGCGGAGCGGACGGGGCGGAACGGGAGCATCTGCGGCGCCTCTATGACCGCTTCACGACCGACCCGGCCTCCCCGGCCGCTGGCTGGCTGGCCGGGGCAACCGCACTCGCCCCGCCGCGCGCCTGGCCGCTCGACCTCGGGCCGCGCCGCCGCCGTCTGGTGGCAGACGGGCTTCTCGTCGCCGGCGAGGCGGCGGCGTTCGTCGGGCCGCTGACCGGGGCCGGCATCGCCTTCGCCCTCGACTCCGGCGCCCGCGCCGGTCAGGTCCTCGCCGTCGCCCTCGCCGCCGGCGAACCGACCGCCGCCGCCCTCGCCCCCTACGCGCGGAGCGTCCGCCGCCGCTTCGGCCCCTGGCTCCGCGCCGAGGCCCTCGCCCAACGCGCCCTGAGCGATCCCGGCCGCCTTCGGGTTCTCCTCGACCGCGTCCGCCCCCTGCCGCCCGCCGCCGCCCTCGGCGCCCGCCTGCTGCTGCACCTGGGGTGAGCGGAGGGGGCTGAGGGGCAAACGTCTTCGCGCCCACCGGTGCCCGCCGAAATCCGGTGCTGCCTTCACCACCCCGCTTCGCCGTCATGCGAGGAACCACGGATGCTGCGGGGACGCGCTCCCGCGTCGTGCTGTCCCACCCCGGCGGAATCTCTGCCCCGCTCGTTCTCCTCGCCCTCTCCCGCAGGGGCTGCTTCCGTACGTTGCCAACCGCGCGGTGTCTTGCCGCGTGCCGCAAAGTGCGTCGCCCACACCATCGGCGCGGGCTGAAACGACCCGCGGCGGGCCAGACGGAGGCAGCGACCGCGGAGCGGATCGACTGGCGTGTTCGCAGCCGCCCCCAGGTCTCCCGTTGAATAATGCGGCAGCTGGCCGCCACCGGTGCCGGCGGTTTCGCCGGCTGACTCGCCGCCCCCGCTCGCGACACCACGCCGCCCTCAAGGAACCGACGTAGAGCGGGGTGCTCCGCATCCGCTCCGGTCGCCGCGGGATCCCGGCCCTCCACCCGGCCGAGATGAACCTCGGTACCGTCGCCGGCGAGTTCCTCTCCAACCTCGTCCCCGGCCTCGTCCAGTTTGCCGACGCGTTCGGCCCGCTCCTTGACCTCGCCTTGGCCTGAGAGGTCACGCCGGACGGTCTCCAGCAACCTTCGGTCCGCCCCGAGCCCGACATTCTCCAACGAGGTCCCTCTGACGGCGGACGGCAGTGTCTCTGCCTACCGGCGGACCAGCGAGCCGGCGCTTGCCTCCACCCAAGCGGACGAACTGGCCCTGATCGTGGGGATGACGGCGCCGGAGCCGGAGACGGTCGTCATCATCCGGAGCGCCCCCTCCGCCCCCGTCGTGCCGACGGCGTGCCACCGCGGCTCCCGGCTTGCCCCGTCGTCGGCCCGCCGAGCTGGACAGGCTCGCCCCGGCGGAGCGCGCCGAGGATCTCCGGCTGCGGGCAGAGGATTTCAGGGTCGTCACCCGCGCCCCCGACACCGGCGCCGCCCAAATCATGCTCCGCTACATCCGGCCGAGCACGGCAGCGCCGATCATCGCCCTGCGACCCTCGTCGTCGGCATGAGGGGCGCGACTTCGTCAGCCAGGCCTGGTGGATCAGCATCTTCCCCGGCCTCGCGATCGTCGTCACCGTCCTCGGTCTCAACCTTTTCGGCGACGGCCTGCGCGACGCGCTCGACGTGCGGAGCGTCGGCAACGGGTAGGGACGAGCTTTGAGCAATCAGCAATGAGCTATGAGCCGAGCCGTCATGCTCGGTGGCCGGGGGTGGGTTAGCCGAGGGTCCGCGCCCAGCGGGCGGCGTCGGCACTTGCCGCCAGGGCGGCGGCGGGGTCGCCGGTGGCGTCGCCGACGAGGCGGCGGACCTGCCCGACGAAGGCGCGGGGGTCGGCGAAGGACCAGCGGCGGACGTGGTCCAGGCGGTCGCCGTGCCGCCAACCGCGGGCAAGGGTCCATCGCTCCGCCGACCGCTCGGCCAGGAGCACGATGCCGCCGCCGCTCCAGGCGAAGAGCGCCGTCGGCGTCGAGCCGGTGGACGGGTCGTGGCGGGTGGCGGCTTCGAGGTGCCCGGACATGGTTCCGTCCCCATCGCGGAATGCCTCTGGCGGAGGGGTGGGCGCGCTATGGGAGGCGTCCCACGCGCCCATCGCCTCGCGCTTGGGACCCGATCATTCAAGGTCTCGCGGGGTGGCGCGCCAGATGTCGGCCCCGCCATGACCACCGCGAAGCTACCAGCGTCCGCCGCGCGCGTCACTGGACGCCGCACCCAAAGCGGGTGCCGCCGGTTTAGGCCGGCGTGAGCGGCGTCGCCGCGGCGAGTGCCGCGACCAGGTCGGTTGCGGGGGAGGCGGGGTCGTCCCAAGGGAGGGGGGCGCGGACGAACTGCTCCCGCGACAGGGTCAGCTCCCGCTGCTCAGGCGGCATCCCGGCCAGTGGCCCGCCCTCGCCGACCTGGGTGCGGTGGGCGGCGATCGCCCGCGTCTTCGCCTCCACGTACGCGGAGATGTCGACGACGGTTGTGATCTCCGCGGCGGGTGTGCCGACTTTGGCCCGCTGCGCCGGATCGAGATCCTGGAGGGGGCCGTCCGGCCGGTCGAGCATCGCCAGGAACCGCTCCCGCGGCACGGCGGTGAAGTAGAGCGCGCGCGTCCGCCACGGCGCGCCGACCGCAGGCAGGAAGGTCGGCGCGGCGGCGGCGTGAACGGCGGCGACGGCGGTGCGGTGGGCCATCAGGTGGTCCGGGTGGCCGTAGATCCCCTCCGGGCCGAAGGTGAGCACCGTTTCCGGCCGGACGGCGCGGAGGTGGACGACAAGCCGGTCGACGACGTCCCCCTCGGTCGCCTTCCAGAAGGCGCGAGGGTCGTCGTTCTCCGGCGTCCCAGCCATCCCGGAGTCGCGGTAGTCGAGGAAGCGGACGTCGACCGCGCCGACCGCCGCGGCGGCGGCCCGCAGCTCCTGCTCGCGGACGGCGCCGAGGATCTCGGGGGTGTCGAGCTCGGGGACGCCGGTCTTGCCCGCCTCGCCGCGGGTGGCGCTGATCAGCGTCACCGCCAAGGCCCGCTCACGGGCGGCGGCCATCACCCCGGCGCAGCCGAACGACTCGTCGTCCGGGTGGGCGAAGACCAGCAGCAACGGCCCGCTCCCCTCCGGTCGTGGACTCGCCTCCGCCCCCCCGTCTGGTCCGGTCGTCGTTCCCGCGCTCACCCTGTCCCCCGCGTTGTCCTGCCCGTGTCTCGCGCCCATCATGGGCGTGCCCCGAGTGTAGCAATCGGTCTCGCCGGGCACGAGCCGGACGTGCCACGGCGCTCCGTTCCCTGTCCGCTGCCCTCAGACCAGCCCCTGCTCCCGCAGTGCCGCCTCCAGCGCCTCGTCGGTCGGCTCGATCAAGACCGGGCCGGCGGGGCCGAGGGCGATGGTCGGAATCCGGCGGGAGCCGCCGTTCTGGCCCGCGGCCCAGACCGTGGCGGCCGCGTTCGCGTCGAGGTCGACGACCCGGTAGGGGATCGCCAGGCGGTCGAGCAACGCCCGCGACCGCCGGCTGTCCGGGCACCACCCCGTGCCGTAGAACGTGATCCCCTCGCCCGCCGGCGAGCCGTCCTCCCGCACCGCCGCTTCGCCCGTCTCCGTCGCCACCGTCCGCTCCTTCCGGTCTCCCCGCCGCGTCGATCGACCCCGATACTATCACAAGGGAAGCATTGGCCGGAAGTGGGGCGGCCTCCGTCCGTCAGAGAAGCCGCCTCGCCCCCGGCAGGCGCAGGATGAGCGCTGAGACGGCGATCGAGAGCGGGATGCCAGCCAGCGAGACGAGCGCGAACTTGACGAGGGGCGGAAGCCCGACGCCGACCAGGCCGAACTGGAGCGCGACGACGACCCAGATATGCATCACGTAGACGCCATAGGCGTTCTCTGCTAGCAACCGCCACGCCCGTCCCGGTCGTTCCAGCCGCTCCCGCGCCAGCACGAGCAGCCCGGCGCAGAGGCCGACGCAGAGCAGGGCTTCCCACCCGCTCCTCAGCGCCGCACGCCAGCCGGCGCCCCCCTCGGCAAAGATCGATGGCAGACGGTCCCCGAACGGCAGGGCATAGGCGTATCTGACCCCCGCCGCCGCCAGCCCAACCCGCAACCACGCCATCCCCGTCGCGGTTGGGAAGCGCCGGAGCCAGTCGCCGCGGGCTGCCAGGATGCCGACGACGACGAGGCCCGCGTACTGCGGCAGGTGGGCGACCTCCGCCGGAACGACGCCGAGCAGCCGGTCCCAGCGGTCGATCGGGAAGCGGAGGCGGACGGCGTAGGTCACGGTGGCCAGGGCGAGCGCGAAGAGGAGGAGTGCCCGGTTCCCCGGCATCGGCCACCCCGCGCCGAGCGAAGCGGCCCGGCGCCCGCCGACGCGCCGCCATGCCGCGTAGGCGACGGCGTAGACGAGCAGGTGGGCGAGGAACCAGAGGTGGCCGATCTCCACCCCCCTGCCCCCCAGGTAGTCCTGGAGGAAGAACCCCCAGAACCCGCGGTGGCCACCCTCCTGCCGGTGCTCGAGGAAGGCGATCGGGCCGAAGACCGCGAGTCCGAAGAAGAGGAGCGGCGCGCCGAGGCGGAGGGCGCGGTCGCGGAGGAAGGCAGCGCCACCCTTCCGATCGTACGCGCCCGGGAGGAAGGCGCCCGAGATCAGGAAGAAGAGCCCCATGAAGAACGAGGCGTTGACGGCGAAAAACGGCCCGAGGGCGGAATCGCGCACTGCCTCCAGCACCGGCCAGTCCCCCCCCGGCCCGTACGGCTGGCCGGCGTGGTGGAGCACCACCAGGAGGGCCAATCCCCCGCGCACGGCGTCGATCCAGAGCAGGCGCCCCCCGTCCCGATCCCCGATCGGGCGCCCTGCGACGGTGCGTCGTTCGACCTCCGTCCGTGCGCCGATCACGAGCGTTGCCATCCCCGCCTCCCTGTCCCCTCGACCGTATCGCCTGGCACCAGCATAGGGCGGCGGGGACGTCGGGTCGTCGGTCCGGGGGAGGGATTGCGGGCTCCGTCCGTGGGGGGAGACGGGCCAGTCGCCGGGGGGAGGTGGGGGAGGGGGGGACGCCGATCGCGGCGGCGGGCAACGTGCCTGGGGTCAGGCGTCCGGTCGGACAAGGCCGTGGTCGAAGGCAAAGACGATGGCGGCGGCCCGGTCGCGCAGCGTGAGCTTGTCGAGGAGGTGCCCGACGTGGCTCTTGACCGTCGCCTCTCCGATGAAGAGCGCCTCGGCGATCTCCCGGTTGGTCAGGCCGCGGCCGATCAGCCGCAGCACCTCTTCCTCGCGGGGGGTGAGCGCGGCCGCGCCTGGACCGCGCGCGGCCGGCGGCGGCGGGCCGGCGCGGTACCCGGCGAGGACGCGGGCGGTCACCGCCGGGTCCAGCCAGGCGTCGCCGCCGGCGACGACCCGGACGGCGCGGATCAGTTCCTCGGCCGGTGCATCCTTGAGGAGGAACCCCGAGGCCCCCGCCCGCAGCGCCGCGGAGAGCACCTCGTCGTCGTCAAACGTGGTCAGGATCAGGACCGGCGGCGCGCCGGGCGTGGCGCGGAGGCGGCGCGTCGCCTCCACCCCGTCCATCCCCTTCATCCGGACGTCCATCAGCACCACGTCGGGATTCATTGCCGCGACCGCCGACAGGGCGGCGGCGCCGTCGGCGCACTCCGCGATCACCTCGAACCCGTCCTCGTGCCCGAGGATCATCCGGAGGCCGGCCCGCACCAGCGGCTGGTCGTCGACCAGGATCACCGCGATCATGCGCTCCCTTTCGCGGGGCGAGCCGCCGCCCGGCCGGTCGGCTCGTTCGAGGGGAGGGGGATGACGCACTCGACGAGCCACCCTTCGCCGCTGCGCTCGGCGACGCAGGCGCCGCCGTGGAGCGTCGCCCGCTGCCGCATCCCCGGCAGACCGAGCCCCGATCCGCCCACCGACCCGATCGGCGTCGCTCCGCCGCGCCGGCCGTCGTCCCGAACGCGGAGGCGGGCCTCGTGCCCGGCGATCGTCAGCTCGACCTCCGTTCGGGCGCTCGGAGCGTGCTTGGCGACGTTGGCGATCGCCTCCTGGGCGATGCGGTAGAGATCGAGACCCGCCGTCGCCGGCATGCGATCGGGGTCGCCCACGACCGTCAGTCCGACGTCGAGTCCGGCACGGGCGAAATCGGCGACGAGGTCGGCGAGGTCGGCGGCGCCGGGAAGGGGAGCCAGGGTTTGGGGGCCGTCGGCGGAGGCGCGCCCGGCATCGAGCAGGCCGACGGTGCGGCGGATGTCGGCCAGGCTCTGGCGGCCGGAGCGTTCCGCCTCGGCGAGCGCCTCGGCGGCCCGCGCCGGATCCCGCGTCAGGACGTGGCGGGCGCCGGTCAGGTGGAGCATCGTGATCGAAAGGGAGTGGGCGACGACGTCGTGCATCTCGCGGGCGATCCGCTGCCGCTCTTCGTCCGCCGCATGGCGGCCGAGGTCGGCCTGCGCGGCTCGGAGCTGGGCGAGGAGCCGTTGCTGTGTCGCGACGGCGCTCATGCTGAGCCAGGCGGAGGCGATGCCGAAGCCCCAACCCAGCCAGTCGAGCGCCTCCCCGGCCGCCCACGGCAGCGGCAGCGCGATCGCGAGCGCCGCGGCCGCCAGCGCGAGCCCGGCCTGGCGCCGGGTTCCGGTGTAGGTCAGCCACCCGACCAGCATGACCAGGAGCATCGGCGCGGCGGCGTTCCGCCCAACGAAGACGAACCAGGCCGTGGGGAGGGCCACCGCGCCGACGAAGAGCGGGCGCGGCCAGCGCACTCCCCTGGCCTCGCCCAGGGTCTCGATCATCCAGGCGACGACGACGGCGCCGATCAGGGCGAGGGTGAAGGGCGCCGGCCCCGCCGGCCCATCGATGCCCGCGCGCTCGCCCCGCTCAACAAACGCCGAGAGCAGCCCGACCGCGACCGCCGCCGCGGCGAGGAGGGGCCGTGCCCAGGCGGGGACGAAGGATGGATCCGTGCACGACATGCCCTGAGCCTACACCGCCCACCGCGGCAGCGCCTCATCCCGCGGGCGGATCCTTCAACCACCCGGGGTCGGACTCTGCCCGCCCGCCGGCGCTGTCGGCCGACCGTCCTCGCTCGGGTAGAGCACGGCCTCCAGTCGCTCCTGCCGTGCGCGGCCCGCCCGGTACCGCGCGTGCCGCTCCGGGTCGGGGCGGTGGAGGACGCACCCCACGGCGGGGTCCGGCGCCGCGCCGAGGTCCGGCAGGACGCCTGCCGCGACCAGGGCGACGAGGGCGGCGCCGCGCGCGGTCGCCTCGTCCCCGGCCGGCATCGCGAGCAGGTCGTGGCCGAGGGCGTCGGCCACGATCCCGAGCCAGGCAGGCGAGTTCACGATCGCTCCGCCGTTGGCGACGATCTGGTGCTCGGCGTCGGCGAGCGGACGCAGCGCGTCGGAGATCCGCGCGAAGCGGTGGGCGACCGACTCCAGTGTCGCCCGCAGCAGGTGCTCCGGCTTGGTGGCGAGTGTCAGGCCGGCGACCACCCCGTCCGCGCCGTCGTGCCAGCCGGGAGCGCGCTCGCCGGCGACGAAGGGGAGGAGCGTCAGGCCGTGCCCGTCCGGCGGCAGCGCCGCCGCCGCGGCCATCGCCGGCCCGTCGAGTGGGGCGCCGACCAGCTCTCGCGCCCACCGAAGCAGATTTCCGCCGTTGCTGAGCGAGCCGCCGACGACGGCGTGGTCGCGGTCGAGCCGGTAGGCCCAGAGCTCCGGCGGGATCGGGAAGGCCGCGTCGTTGGGCGCCGGCAGCACCAGCCGCATCGCGCCCGAGGTGCCGAGCGTCAGCGCGATCCGGCCCGGCCCGATCGCGCCGCTGCCGACGTTGGCGGCGGCGCCGTCGCCGATCGCCGGGTACCAGGGCGCCGCCGCGAGCGCGGGCCATCTTCGGGCGTACGCCGGCGCAAGCGTTGTCCCGGCGTCGGCGTCGACCAGCGGCGAGAGGCGGTCCGGCGTCAGCCCCAGGAGATCGAGTACCTCACCGTCCCAGCCGAGCCGGTGGACGTCGAGCAGGCCGGTGCCGGAGGCCATCGAGACCGTGACCCCGGCCGCGGTCTCGCCGCCGAGCCGTTGCGCCGCGAACTCCGCGAACGAGACCCAGCGCGCCGTCCGCGCGATCACGTCGGCCTGTGTCTCCGCCAGCCAGCGCAGCTTCGCCGGCCAGTAGGAGGAGTGGAAGCGGCAGCCGGTCCGCAGCCGGATCGCCTCCCCGTCCGCGTCCCTCCGCAGCGCCGCGGCCTGCGGCGCGGACCGGGTGTCGGCCCAGGAGAGGACCGGCGTCGTCGGCTCCCCCGCCGCGTCGATCCCCAGGAGGCTGTGCCAGAACGACGTCGCCCCGACCGCCGCGATCTCCTGGCCGCGGTCGCCCGCCCGCGCCATAGCGCCGTCGACGCTGCGCACCAGCAAGGCGAAGAGCGTCTCGGCGTCCGCCTCGACCCCACCGTCGGACGTCGTCCGCTGCCGGTAGGGGAGTTGCTCCTCGCTGCCGAGAACGGCTTGCCCGCGCCGATCCACGAGTAGCGCCCGCAGGGAAGAGGTGCCAAGATCGAGGGCGAGGACCAGCGGCGCTTCCGCGGCGGGGAACGGAACGGACGGCATCGGTCGCTCCTCGCTAGCACATGGCTCGCCGTGGTCCGGGAGGCCGCGCGAGTATAGGCCCCTGGCGGCCGTCGCCGATGCCGGTTACATTTGGGAAGTAACGTCGGCCGGGGTGGCGGCCGAGCGGGGGTGGGGTTGATTGGGGGAGGTGGCGTGGCGCTGACCGATGCGGTGCGCGCGTTTCTCGACGAGCCGCGCTTTGCCACCCTGGCGACCCTCAATGCCGACGGCTCCGTGCAGCAGACGGTGATGTGGTTCGCCCTCCGCGGCGACGAGATCCTGATGAACACCGCCCGCGGCCGGAAGAAGGACCGCAACCTGCTCCGCGACCGCCGGGTCTCGGTCTGCGTCGAGGAGGGCTACCGCTACGTCACGATCGCCGGCGAGATCACCCTCGTCGAGGACCAGTTGACCGCGCAGGCCGACATCCGGGCGCTCGCCGAGCGATACCATGGCGCGGAGCGGGCCGCGGAGATGGTGCGGGACGGCTTCGCCAAGCAGGAGCGCATCTCGCTGCTCCTCCCGATTGGACGGGTCGACGCCCACGGCTTCGGGAACGACGGGTAAGGGGACGGGACGGCGGTGACGAGGCGCTGCGAAGGCGGAGCCGGGCTGCCGGTGCCGCCCCGGGTTGTAAACCCCGGGCGGCACCGGTGCACCCGGCCGGAACCGGCTGATCACGAAACCGCTCCCGCGGGTGTTCGAGACGCCGCTGGCTCAGTACCCCCGAGGGGACTTTGGTGGGCTGGCCCCGGGGTCTCGGCAACGGGTGATCCGGGCTGCACCGATCCAGCCGCGTACGGCCGCTTGGCTGCTGCATTCCGGGGACCGGGACGATGATCCTCGCCCTCGCCGGCGGCGTCGGCGGCGCCAAGCTGGCCCAGGGCCTTGCCCTGGCCCTTCCGCCCGGCGAGCTCTCGGTCGTGGTCAACACCGCGGACGACTTTGAGCTCTACGGGCTGCGGATATGTCCCGATCTCGACACCGTCCTCTACACCCTGGCCGGCATCGCGGACCCAGTGAACGGTTGGGGCATCGCCGGCGATACGCACCATGCCCTCGGCCAGATCGCCGCCTACGGCCGCGACCCCTGGTTCCGCCTCGGCGATCGCGACATCGCCACCCACATTCTGCGGACGGAACGCCTGCGGCAGGGTGCCACGCTTACCGAGGCCGTCGCCGAGCTCGCTGCCGCCTGCGGCGTCGCCTCCCGCCTGCTGCCGATGACCGACGACCCGGTGGCCACCCTCGTTGACACGCCAGGCGGCCGGCTCGCCTTCCAGGACTACTTCGTCGCCCGTCGACAGCGCGATGACGTCCTCAGCGTCGTCTTCGACGGGGTCGAGACGGCGCGTCTCCCGGACGGCGTCGCCGCCGCGGTCGCCGCCGCCGAGCTGGTCGTCCTTTGCCCATCGAACCCGATCGTCTCCCTCGGCCCGATCCTGGCGGTGCCGGGGCTGCGGGCGGCCCTGGCGGCGTCGGCGGCGCCGGTCGTCGCGGTCAGCCCGATCGTCGGCGGGCGGGCCTTGAAGGGGCCGGCCGATCGGATGCTGGCGACCCTCGGCCACGAGGTGTCGGCGGCCGGCGTCGCCGCCCTCTACGCGGGGTTCCACGGCCTGGTCGATGCCCTGGTGATCGACGGGGCCGACGCCGACCTTGCCCCCCGAATCGAGGCCTTCGGCCTCCGGGCCCTCGTCACCTCGACCGTGATGGGCGACGCCGACGACCGCCGTCGGCTCGCGCGGGAAGTGCTGGCCTTCGGCCGGCAACTCGCGCTCGCCGGGAGCGAGGTGCGATGAGCGGTGGGGGCGTGGTCGCCGTCGTCCCGATCCGCGGGCTGGCAAGCGGCAAGACCCGGCTCGCCGGGGAACTGCCGCCGGAGGCGCGTGAGGCGCTGACGAGGCGGATGCTGCGGGGCGTCGTCGGCGCCGCGCTCGCCTCCGGCGCCGTCGACGCCGTCGCCGTTGTCAGTCCGGACCCAGCGACGCTGGCCCTCGCCGCTGAGCTCGACCCGGCGGCGGTCCCGCTGGCCCAGGATATGGCCGTGCCCGGGCTCAACCCCGCAATCGCGGCCGGACGCGACTGGGCGTTGGGGTGGGGCGCGGCGACGCTGCTCGTCCTCTTCGGCGACCTCCCGCTCCTCGTCGGCCACGATGTACGCCGCCTCCTCTCGCCTGCCGCCCCGGTCGTCCTCGCGCCGGACCGCCACGGTGCCGGCACCAACGCCCTCGTCCTTCGGTTCGACGCGCCGGACGCCGTCCGCTTCCGGTTCGGGTTCGGGGCCGGCAGCTGCCCGCGCCACGCGGCGGAGGCGGCCCGGCTCGGTCTCTCGGTCGCGATCAGCACCGCCCCCGGCACCGCCTTCGACCTCGACACCCCCGAGGACCTCCGGGCATTGCTCGAGGCCGAGGCGTGGGGGGCTGAGCTGGAGCACGAGGAGGACGCCTCGCCGGACGCCGCGTCGACCCCCCGCGACCGCTTCGGGTCGGCGACGGAGAGTGCCGCGTGACCTCCGCAGCCCCGTTCGGACCACCGGCCGAGCTCCGCGTCCTCGGCCTCGGCGGCATCCCCGAGGTCCGGCCCGGCGACGACCTCGCCCGCCTCGTCGGCGACGCGATCGCGGGGTCGGGTGCCGGCCTCCTTGCGGGCGACGTCGTCGTCGTCACCCACAAGGTGGTCAGCAAGGCCGAGGGTCGGCTGGTCGACCTACGGGGGGTTACGCCGTCGCCGTTCGCCCGGGGGTTCGCCGAGCGGACCGGCAAGGACGCGCGCCAGGTGGAGGTGGTGCTGCGGGAGAGCCGCCGGATCGTGCGGATGGAGCCGGAGCGGGGGGTGATCATCGCCGAGACGGCCCACGGTTTGATCTGCGCCAACGCCGGCGTCGACGCCTCCAACGTTGAGCCGGAGACCGTGTGCCTGCTGCCGATCGACCCGGACGCCTCGGCCGCGGGCTTGCGAGCGGCGCTCGGGGAGCGCTTCGGCTTCACCGCCGAGGAGACTCCCGGCGTGGTCGTCACCGACTCCTTCGGCCGGCCGTGGCGGAGCGGCATCGTCAACGTCGCGATCGGCGTCGCCGGCCTTGCCCCGCTCGCCGACTACCGGGGCCGGCAGGACGCGGCCGGCTACAAGCTGCACGTCTCCGTCCTCGCCGTCGCC
The DNA here is from genome assembly GCA_902806405.1 of uncultured Thermomicrobiales bacterium. Taxonomy (GTDB): domain Bacteria; phylum Chloroflexota; class Chloroflexia; order Thermomicrobiales; family UBA6265; genus CADCWL01. Next base: position 37,058 of record CADCWL010000041.1, read on the forward strand.
GACGAGCTGGCCGCCGCCGCCGAGCTGGTGGCGAACAAGCTCGACGCCCGCCCGGTCGTTCTCGTCCGCGGCTACGTCCCCCCGACCGCCTCCCCGCCGGGCACCGGTCGCGACCTGATCCTGGATCCGACGCGCGATCTGTTTCGCTAGCTGTGCGCGATGACCTGTGAGCTACGGATACTTGCGCCGTGTCAACCGGGTCACCGTCATCCGGAGGATCAAGGAATCTCTCCACCGGGACGCCGGTTGGGAGTGATCCTTCGGTCCTTGGGATGACCGGAGGAGGGTCGGTGCGCTGCGTCTCGCTAGCGGCTACCGTTGGCTCCTGACTCACAGCTCGCATCCGTGAACCTCGCGACATAAGGAGTGATCACCCCATGGGCACCGTCGGCTACGCCGCCTCGTTCGAGCAGTTCCACCCGACCGACCTGTTGCGCTATTGCCAGCAGGCGGAGCGGGTTGGGTTCGGCGCCGTGATGGCCTCGGACCACTTCCACCCCTGGGTGCCGTCGCAGGGGCACTCCGCGTTCGTCTGGTCCTGGATGGGGGCGCTCGGGGCGACCACCGGCCTGCGCTTCGGCACCGGCGTCACGCCGCCGGGATATCGCTACCACCCGGCGGTGCTGGCGCAGGCGGCGGCGACGCTGGAGGCGATGTACCCCGGCCGCTTCTACCTCGGATTGGGGGCGGGCGAAGCGCTGAACGAGCACATCGTCGGCGACTACTGGCCGGAGGCGCCGACCCGGCTCGAGCGGCTGATGGAGTCGATCGAGATCATCAAGGCGCTCTTCAGCGGCAAGAAGGTCAAGCACCGCGGAACCCACTTCAACGTCGAGAGCGCCAAGCTCTACACCCTGCCGGAGGCCCCACCGCCGATCTACGTTGCCACCTCCGGCCCGATCATGGCCGGCCGCACCGGCAAGTTCACCGACGGCATCATCACCGTCGGCGCCGCCGACGAGAAGCTCAGGATGCTCGTCGACCGCTACGAGAAGGGCGCCGCCGAGGCCGGCAAGGACCCGAAGGCGATGCCCCGTCTCCTCCAGGTGAAGGTCTCCTACGCCGGTTCGGTCGAGGCCGCGACGGAGCAGGCGGTCAAGGAGTGGCCGAACGGCGGGATGCCCTTCCCGAAGGCCGACATCCGCGACCCGGAGGACTTCGAGGCGATGGCCAAGATCGTCGGCCCGGAGAACTTCAAGAACCGCGTCCTGATGTCCCCCGACCTGGAGGAGCACACCGCGTCCCTGCAGCACTACATCGACCTCGGCTTCGGCGAGATCTACGTCCACAACGTTGGCCGCAACCAGGAGGAGTTCGTCCGCGTCTACGGGGAGCAGGTGATCCCGAACCTGAAGTGGCCGGCGTAGCGGTGTGATCGGACGACGTGCAGCCTCGCCGCCTGCGAGGCTGAGGGGCTGCGGGAGCGCCGCCGGCGCGACCAGCCGCAGCGCCGGCGTGACGCCGAGGGGCGCGAGGAGCAACGGACCCGGCTCGGTCCCAAGGACGGTCCCTCGGTCGCGCGGTCCTACGTCTCGCTCCCGATCGCCGACACCGCGCCGGGCGAGCCGCGCTTCGTTTTGGTTCACCAGGACGAGGAGGCTCCGGCCTAGTGAACGACGACCGCGCCGCTCGCACCCGCCTTCGGCGATGGCACCCCGGCACCGTCGTCGTTGAATTGGGCCGGGGCGGCGAGGGCGCGCTGGACCTACCGCCCTCCCCGGATTGCGTCGCGACCGCCTGGCTCAAACCCGGCCGCAGAGCCGCAAGCAGCGCGACCCCACTGCTGCGGCCCCTCGGCCGTGGGGAAGCTCCAGCACGGGTTCTCCGGGCCGCACGGGCGGTCCACGCAGGAATCCTCGTTCTCGCAGGCGCGACACCTGCCCTGGGCGCTGCAGTTGTGGGAGCAGCACTCGCGGTCGCGGTCGCACCGCTGCCCCCCCTGCCGGCAGATCGCGGCGGCGCCCGCCTCCTCGGGGCCGCCGCCGGCGAGCAGGGCGGCGAGGGCGCCGCCCACCAGCCCCTAGAGCGCCGCGCGGCGGGAGGGCCGGCCGGCCGTCACGGCCTTCGTCAGGGCGTCGAACCACTTTCCGTCCACGTTTGTCCTCCGTCCCCGCGGCGGGTGTCCGCCGGGTGGTGGGGCTGCGGAGCCAACGTACCACGGTGCCCCGCCGATCGCGCGGTCACGGCCAGACCCGCCGGGTGGCGACCACCCGGCCCGTCGCCGCCTCCGTCAGCCTCAGCGCGCCGAGGACGCCCCGCCCGCGCAGCTGCTCGGCGATGACGGCGAGCCATCGCGCCGCCTGCCGCGGGGACCCGGCCCGATCGATCACCGTCAGGTCCCGGCACCCGGAGCCGTCGCAGATCGCAATCCTGTAGACCGGGACCCGCCGCGGCTCAGCCATCGGCCATCCGCCGGAACCACCGCCGCCACCGCAGCATCA
>CADCWL010000042.1 GCA_902806405.1 uncultured Thermomicrobiales bacterium
CCGTGGCCGTGGCGCCGGACGGGGCCCTCCGCCGGAGGCCGAAGGTCCCACGGCGTTCCGGCGAGAGCTTCCGGGGCTGGGCTCGGGTCCTGCGGCGCCGATCGTCGACCTCGGCCCGGAGGCGTTCACCCGGGGGCGTTATCGTGGGATCGGCCTTTCGGTGGCACGCCCGACGGGAGCGGTCAGACGACGGGCGTTCCGTCGCAGCGTACGAGAGACGCCGGCGGAGCGGTAAGCGGCATCGCCCCGGAGGGGCCGCGAACGCCGACCGTTGGCGGGGAGGACGACAGATGGTGATGCACGTCGTCTTCTTGGGGATGGAGTGCGCGGCCTCGGAGCCGCCGCTGGCGGCGCTGTTCCGGGCGGGGATCGGCGTGCGGGCGGTGGTGCTGCCCGGGGGGAGCGGCGAACCGGCGACGGCGCTGGAGGCGGGGGTCGCGGGGCTTGCGGGGGCGGCCAGGGTGCCGGTGCTCCGGGTGGCGGGGATGGGGCCGGGGACGGTGGAGCGGATCGCGGCGCACCGGCCGGACGCGGTGGTGGTGGCGTGCTTTCCGTGGCGGCTGCCGCGGGCGCTGCTGGGGGTGCCGCGGTTGGGGTGCTTGAACGTCCACCCGTCGTTGCTGCCGACCGGGCGGGGGCCGGAGCCGGTCTTCTGGACGCTGCGGCGGGGGGAGCGGCGGACGGGGGCGACGGTGCACCGCATGGACGCGGGGTTCGACACGGGGCCGATCGTGGCGCGGGCCGAGGTGGGCGTGCCGCCGGGGGTGCGGGCGCCGGCGCTGGAGCGGCGGCTGATGGCGCTCGGGGGGCGGCTGCTGGCGGCGTCGCTGCCGCGGCTGGCGGCGGGGGAGATTGCGGCAACGCCCCAGGGGGAGGCGGGGGCGTCGCGGGCGCCGCTCCCGACGGCGGACGACTGGCTGGTGCCGACGAGCCTGCCGGGGGCCTGGGCGTACGCCTTCGCGCGCGGGGTGGCGCCGCTCGGCGGGCCGCTGGCGCTCTGGGTGGGGGCGACCGGGGAGCGCTACGCGCTGCGCGACGCGCTCGACCACGGACCGGAGTCGATGGCCGAGCCGGTCGTGGAGGAGGGGGACGGGGTGCTGCGGGTCCGGTTCCGGCCGGGGTGGGTACGCTTCCGGCTGGGGTGAGGCGGGTCCGCGCCGGGGGGCGGTGTCGCCCTGTTTGAGGGGACGACGAACCCCGGGCGAACGCCAATCCCCGGGGCTGCGTTCGGCTCCGCGCCGCGGGGAAGCTCGAATGTGTATCGTCTGCTACGAATAACGCCCCGCTTACCGTGACACAAAACGCCCCCGTGACGATATGTATAGGGAGGGGAACGCGACGCGGCCCCCGATCGCCCGGTCGTCCGGCCGCCGCCGTGCCCGCGCCCACGTCCGCGCCGGCAGAGGGGACGCCGTGGCCACCACGCCGCGTCCGTGTCCAGCGGGTCACGGAAGGGCTTCCCTCGCCAGGGTGTGGGGCCCGCGAGCGACCGCCGACCCCAGGACCGACGGGATGCCGGAGGCGGTACCGGTGACGAGGGCGACGGTGTCGGGGAGGCGCGGGGGTAGGTCCTCGGGTCGGGGGTCGCGGGTCGTGCGGCGGCGGTGGGTCGTCGGTCGCTCTCGTCCCCGAACACGAGGGATCCCTCACTCGCTGGGGTGACGGCCAAGCGGGGCGGCGATGTCGGCGCGGGGAGGTCGGCGGCGTCCGCACGGTGCCGGGGGGCGGCTGCGGTGCCGGCATGCGTCGTCACCGCCCCTGCGGGAGCGGGACGCGTCGGACGGCCTCGGCCTCGACCCGGCGTATCCAGTCGCTCTTGCACGCGGTGTACGCGTGCGAGTCCATTGGATGCTGGGCGCGGCAGCGGGCCTTCTCCGCGTCGTAGGCGGCGGCCACGACGGGGTGGGATCGGAGATGGTCGCGGAAGGCGAGGTGCCGTTCGATCTCCGGCGACCCGTGTTCGTAGCAGTGCAACTGGACGCGGCGACGCCCGGTGGCCGGGTCGTCCAGCGTGCAGTAGCGTCGTCCGGGAAGTCCGTAGCTCCCCCACCACGCGTAGCCGAGCGCTTCGACGCGGGGGCGCGCGGCGTCGAGCGCGTCCAGGTTGCGCACCACTGGCAGGAGGTCGAGGATCGGTTTCGCCCGGATGCCCGGGATGGCCGTCGAACCCACGTGGTGGACCGCGAGGAGTTGGGCGCCCAGCGCCGAGGAGAGGCGGGCCGCCTCCCGCTCCGCGGCCACCGCCCAGGCGGGTGCGTGAGGCTGCAGGTCGACCGGGATCGGTGGCGGCATCGGGTCCTCCTTGCGGACGGGCGACGGAGCCGGCCGCCTCCCCACGGACCGCAGCGCGGTGGGGACGGCCCGCTCGTCGCCGTCACGGCGCCGAGGTGCGGTCCGCGGGTCTCCATCCCGAAGCCTGCCCAAGAGCCCGAAACCGGCGCCGAGGGGGTGCGCGGTCCTCGGCGGAACGAGGGCGGCGAGGCGCCGGGTGGAGGGCGGGTGCCCGCACCCCCGGCCTTCTGCCCGCCGGTGACCGGCCGCCTAGGTCGTCATCGCCTCCAGGTTGCGGAGGGATCGCTCGACGTCGGCGAAGGGGTCCTGGGGGTGGTCCTGCTCCACGATGTACCAGCGGGTGCCGGCGGCGGCGGCGGCGGGGAGGAGTTGGGGCCAGGGCAGGACCCCGTCCCCGACGGGGGCGTCGGGGCGGTCGCCCGTGGCGGGCCGGTCCTTGAGGTGGACGAGGGGAGCGCGGCGGGCGCAGCGGTGCAGCAGAACCTCGGGGTCGACGCCGGCGGAGGCGGCCCAGAAGAGGTCGAGCTCGAAGCCGACGAGGGCGGGGTCGGTCTCCTGGAGGAGGAGGTCGAAGAGGGTCCGGCCGCCCTCGTCATCGGGGAGGGGCTCGAACTCGAAGGCGTGGTTGTGGTAAGCGAAGGCGAGGCCCTCGGCCTGGCAGGCGGCGCCGAAGCGGTCGAAGGCGGCGGCGAGGTCGCGGACGGCGTCGGCGTCGGCGCGGCGCGCCTCGGGGACGGAGGGGACGACGGCGTAGGCGCCCCCCAGGTGGCGGACCTCGGCGAGGGCCTCGGGGAGACGCTCCTCGAAGGCGGCGAGGGGGACGTGGGCGCCCATCGCGCGGAGGCCGTACTCGTCCAACGCGGCGCGCAGCTCGGGGATCGGGACGCCGCCGTAGCCGGCGAACTCAACGGCGCCGTAGCCGATCTCGGCGACGCGGCGGAGGGTGCCGAGGAAGTCGTCGGCGGCCGGGGCGCGGACCGTGTAGAGCTGGAGGGCGATCGTCTCCGGGGAGGGGACGAGGCCGATCGGGTCGGGGGATTGGCTCGTGGTCGCGGTCATCGGACGCGTCTCCCGTCTCTGGTCGGTGGCCCGCTGCCGGGGCGCGGGGCGGCCGGCCGCGGGGATGGTCGGCGGGGCGCTCGGCGGGGAGCCGTTGTCGCCGCCGGGGGCCGGTCGGGACGATAGCATAGGGCTTGGGTGCGGGGGGGCGGGGTGCGGGGGCGCCGACCCGGTGGTAGGCCGCGTCGGGCCCGGTGGCGGCGCGAAGATGGGTCGTGTCGACCGCCGATCGCGAAGGGTGAGGGGTATTCCCCCACCCGGACCACGGTGGAGCGACCGTTCGTGCCGCGGGATGACCGGGCACGCCGGGGGGGACGGCGACGCGTCGGGCAGGCGGTGCGATCGTGGGAAAAGGGTGACGCGCCGGGGCGGCCACGGGGTCGTACCGGACGGTCGATTGGGACGACGGCGGAACGGGGTGGGTGCGGGCGGCATCGGGCCGGCCCGATGCCGCCCGGCTCGGAACGCCTCGCGGGATCTTCCAGCGCGGTCGTGGTTAGCCGCGAAAGCGCACGTCCCCAGGGGGCAGTGTGCCGGGACGCGTGGGGTGGCGTGGGACCGGGTCTTCACCTGGCGCCGACGTCCGATCCGCCCTGCGGCGGAGCGCCGCCGCGCTCCGAGCACGCGCTTGACAGCCCCTGGGGGCCGTGATAAAGGTTGCGGCGCTTCTCGACGAACGGACGTTGTCCCGACCGACCTCTGTTGGAGGCGGGCCGTCTGTTCTCGACCCCGACGGCGAAGAAGCTGCGGGGCGGACCGCCGGGAGCCGAAGTCCCCAGGACGGCGAAGATCGTTGGCCGCCGCGGCGACGGAGCCCGGCGAGCGCATCGGCAAACCGGGAGGAGACCCGAATGAGCGACGAGCGGATCGAGCGGATGTTCCGGGAGGGGATCGCCCGAGGGTGGTCGCGGCGCCAGCTGCTGCAGGCCGGGGTGGCGGCGGGGCTGGTGCTCCCCCTCTCGACGGCGCTGGCGCGGAGCGCGGCGGGAGCTCCGCTGGCGCAGGGCACGGAGAACCCGCTCGGGGTCGATCCGGCGGCGCCGCTGGACGTGGTGATCTTTAAGGGCGGGTTCGGCGACGACTACGCCAAGAACGTCAACGACAATCTCTACAAGAAGCTCTACCCGGACGCCCAGATCACCTACGCCGGCATCCAGCGCCTGGGCGAGCAGTTGCAGCCCCGCTTCGTCTCCGGCAACCCGCCGGATGTGATCGACAACTCCGGCGCCGGCAACCTCGACAACGCGGCCCTCGCCGCCGAGGGACAGCTGGCCGACCTGGGCGACCTGATGGCCGCGCCGTCGTACGACACGGAGGGGAAGACCTTCGGCGAGACGCTGGCGCCTGGCTCCCAGGAGACGGGAATCTTCGACGGCAAGCAGCTCCTCCTGAACTGGGCGCTGACGGTGACCGGCGTCTGGTACAGCCAGACCTTCATGGAGTCGAAGGGCTACACCTACCCGAAGACCTGGGACGAGATGATGGGGCTGAGCAAGGAGCTGAAGGGCTCCGGCGTCGCGCCCTGGGTGACGACCGGGGTCCATCCTCAGTACATCCGCGGCTTCGTCTTCGACCAGATGCTCTGGAAGCACGACCCCCAGGCGATCGTCAACATCGACAACCTCGAGGCGGACGCCTGGAAAGCGCCGGCCGTGGCCGAGGTGCTCGAGGCGCTCGTGATGCTCGGCGAGCAGGAGTTCTTCCTCTCGGGCTGGGAGGGTCTGGACCACATCCAGTCGCAGAACGAGTGGCTCCAGGGCAAGGGGGTGTTCCTCCCCTGCGGGACCTGGCTCGAGAACGAGATGAAGGACTCGATCCCGGCCGACTTCAACATGGTGGTCGCGCCGACGCCGTCGCTGCCGGGCGACAAGATCGCGTTCGAGGGGATCTTCGCCGGCGGCGGCGAGCCCTTCATCGTGCCGTCCGAGGGGAAGAACGTCGCGGGCGGCAAGGAGTGGCTGCGGCTCCTCTTCTCGAAGGAGGGGGGGCGCTTCTTCGCCGAGTCGACCAAGTCGCTCTCGGTCGTCCAGGGCTCGGGCGAGGGGCTCGACCTGGGGACCGCCTTCGGCTCGACGCAGGCCGCTCTGACCGCCGCCGGGACGAACACCTTCACCGCCCGCTACGGCGACTGGTACAAGGACCTCGGGGACACGGCGAAGTCCGAGATCGCCTCGCTGCTGCAGGGGCAGAGCTCGATCGAGGAGTTCCAGGCGGCGGTCCAGGAGGCCTCCGACGCGACCAAGGACGACCCGGCGATCACGAAGTACCAGCGGTAGATCGGGAACCGCCGACGGCGACACGGCGGGCCGAGGATCGGCGGTGGCATCGTTGGGAGGGGCGCGGTCCGTCGCGTCCCTCCCTTCGCCTCCCGATCCGAGTCCGGGGGCGGCGCAATGCACTACCAGAAGTACCGCCTGATCGTCCCGTTCCTGCTGCCGGCGATCCTGCTCTACGGGGTCTTCGTCGTCTGGCCGTACGCGCAGGCGATCTACGTCTCGATGACGAGCTGGCGTGGCGTGTCGCCGAGCCGGCCCTTCGTCGGGTTGGACAACTACCGGCGGCTGGCGGAGGACTCGCGCTTCGTGGAGGCGCTGAGCCGTAACGGCCAGCTCCTGATCGTGCTGCCCCTGGTCACGATCGCGATCTCGCTGGTCTTCGCGGCGCTCTTCACCCAGGGCGGGCAGGCGATCCCCGGCGCCGGGTTCTACCGGATCGTCTTCTTCTTCCCCCAGGTGATCCCGGCGGTGATCGTCGGCATCCTCTGGAGCTACGTCTACACGCCGAACATCGGGCTGCTCAACGGCGTCCTCCGGAACGTGGGGCTGGGGGGGCTGCAGCGCTCCTGGCTGACCGACCCGGCGACGGTGCTCTGGGCAGTGGTCGCGGTCGCGATCTGGTCGAGCGTCGGCTTCTACATGGTGATCTTTCTGGCCGCGATGCAGTCGATTCCGTCGTCGTTCTACGAGGCGGCCGTCCTCGACGGGGCCACCCGGTGGTCATCCTTCAGGGACATCACCTTCCCCCTGATCTGGGAGACGGTCCGGACGTCGATCATCTACCTCTCGATCGCGGCGCTCGACTTCTTCATCCTGATCATCGTCGTCTCCGGCGGCAGCACGACGATGGGCGCCCAGCGCGCCGAGGTCGCCGCGCTCTACCTCTACAACCAGGCGTTCGACAAGAACCGGTGGGGGTACGCGTCCGCGATCGGCGTCGTGCTGCTGCTCCTGACGCTGGTCCTGTCGGTCGGGATCATGCGCCTCACCCGGCGCGAGACGTACGAGTACTGATCGCAGGAGTCCCGAGCCGCCGGCCGCGGCCCGGGCGGGGTGCGGCCGGGCCGCGGCCGGCGGCTCGGGGCGGTGGGCGACGGGAGGGGGTGCGCGATGAACGCGCCAGCAATTCGGACCGTGGAGGAGGCACCAGCGGCCCTGGTGCGGGAGCGCCCGGTCGCGGGGAGTGGGGTCGGCAGCGCGACGGGCGCCGGCTTAACCCAGATCCTGCTCGCCGGGTGGGCGGTGGCGGTCATCTTCCCCTTCGTCTGGATGGTCGTGACCGCGCTGAAGGCCGACCCCGAGATCCTGTCGAGCCCGTGGCGGCTGCCGGCCGCGGCGCAGTGGGACAACTTCGCGCGGGCCTGGACCCAGGCGCGGATCGGCCGCTTCTTCTTCAACACGCTCCTGGTCCTGGCCGGATCGCTGGCGGGGACGCTGCTCGTCTCCTCGATGGCCGCCTACGTGCTCGCCCGGTTCCCGTTCCCCGGCCGCAATGTCGTCTTCTACGGCTTCGTCGCCGGCTTGATGTTCCCGGTCTTCCTTGCGTTGGTGCCGCTCTACTTCCTGGTCGACGACCTCGGGCTGCTTGGGACGTACCAGGGATTGATCCTTGTCTACATCGCCTACTCGCTGCCGTTCACGATCTTTTTCCTGACCGCCTTCTTCAAGACGCTGCCGAACGAGGTGGGGGAGGCGGCGATCCTCGACGGCGCGAGCCAGTACCAAATCTTCTTCCAGATCATGCTCCCGCTCGCGAAGCCGGGGCTGATCGCGATGGGGATCTTCAACTTCCTGGGGCAGTGGAACCAGTTCCTGCTGCCGCTGGTGCTGATGCCGGACGAGAACCGATACCTGCTGTCGCAGGGGCTCTATTTCCTCGCGGTCCAGCAGGGGTACCAGAACGACTACGGTGCGCTCTTCGCGGCGATGACGATCACGATGATCCCGACGCTGGTCGTCTACGTCCTGTTCCAGCGACGGTTGGAGGCGGGGCTGACGGCGGGGGCACTGAAGGGGTAAGCGCGCCTTTCGCGATCCTCCAGCGCGGTCTCAGTCCCCCGTTTCGCCGCGGCGAATCCGTTAAGAGGGCAAACCCCGCGGGGGCGAGATCGGTTCTCGATCGCCGGGTAAACGCTGCCGATTGGGAGCCGTGCGTCTCGCCCTCGCCCGGCTGGCTGGGTGACGTGCCACTGGGCTGGACGGTACTGAACGCGAAGCGACGGGGCGAGCGCCTCCCCGCGCGGGCGGACACCGAGGACGACGTGGGCGTCGATCAGCGCTCACGCGTCACGGAACAGCAGGCGCCGCCGACCCAATGGTCGGTGGCCCCGTCCAAGGCAAAGGTGTGGCTGGACCGATTGACTTCGCTGCGCTCGACCGGCACTGACGGCGACGAGGTGGCTGAGCGCGTCGGCGCCCCACCCGGCCAGTCCGGGTGTACTCGACTCGCGTGGCCAACGTCGCGATAGCTGATGGTCGGAGATTTGGAGCGGGCGTTCGCGGTCCGTTGCCGGTGCGGCGCCGTCAGTCGATGAAGAAGGCGCGCAGCTCCGCGAGCACTTCGTCGGGCGCCTCCTCGGCCAGGAAGTGGCCGGCGTCGATCGCCCGGCCGCGGACGTCGTCGGCCCAGTCGCGCCAGACCCCCAGCACGTCGTACCAGCCCGGCAGCGGCCCGCGGCCGGCCCACAGCGCCAGCACCGGGCAGGCCAGGCGCCGCCCCGCGCCGCGGTCCGCCTCGTCGTGGGCAAAGTCGAGCGTGGCCGCCGCCCGGTAGTCCTCGCAGATGGCCCGGATGGCGGCCGGGTCCCGGGCGCTCGCCAGGTACGCCGCCAGCGCCTCGGGGTCGAAGACCGAGCGGTCAACTTGGAAGAAGAAGGCATCGGGGTCGTGCCCGATCAGGGTCTCGGGGAGCGGGGCCGGCGCCGCCAGGAAGAACCAGTGCCAGTAGCCGAGGGCGAAGGCGGCGTCCGCCCGCCGCAGCGCCTCCCCGGTCGGGACGATGTCGAGCACGGCGAGCTTGCTCACGCGCCCGGGGTGGTCGAGCGCCAGCCGGTAGCCGACGCGGCCGCCCCGGTCGTGGCCGGCGACGGCGAAGCGGGCGAACCCGAGTTGCTCCATGACGGCCACCTGGTCCCGCGCCATCGCCCGCTTCGCGTAGGGCGCGTGGTCGGCGGTCGCCGGGGGCTTCGAGCTGGCGCCGTAGCCCCGCAGGTCGGGGACGACGACGGTGAAGGCCTCGGCCAGGCGGGGGGCGACCCGGTGCCACATGAGGTGCGTCTGGGGGTAGCCGTGGAGCAGGAGCAGCGGCGGGCCGCTGCCCCCGCGTTGGACCCGGATCGTCGCCCCGCCGGTGTCGATGTCCGCCCTCGTGAATCCGTCGAACATCACGCAGCCTCCTTCTCGGAACCGGTAGGCTGGCCCGGCCCGGGGCGCCGCGGAGCACCCACGGGGCCCGGGCCCGCGCTCCCTAGCGGGTCAAGGCCGCTTTCAGGGCCTGGGCCGCCTGCGTCGTGGCCGCCCTGGCCGCGTTGGTCGCGGCCAGGGCGTCGAGCATCATGAAGTCGTGGAAGGCCCCCCCGTAGCGGACGGCGGTCACGTCGACCCCGGCCTCGCGCAGGCGCCTCGCGTAGGCCTCCCCCTCGTCGCGCAGGACGTCCGCCTCGTCGGTGATCACCAGCGCCGGCGGCAGCCCTGCCAGCGGCGCCCGCAGCGGCGAGGCGGTCGGGGCGATCCGCGCCGCGGGGTCCGGGAGGTAGGCGTCCCAGAACCACTCCATCGCCTGGCGGGTCAGCCAGGGGCCGTCGGCGAACCGGTCGTAGGACGCCGTGTCCATCGCGGCGTCGGTCACCGGGTAGAAGAGCGCCTGGTAGCGGATGCCCGGCCCGCCCCGAACCGGCGGGGGAGGCCGCGCACGAGGCGCTGGTGGCCGCCGTCGCCGCCGGGGCGGCGGGGCCGCCGCCGCCGTT
>CADCWL010000043.1 GCA_902806405.1 uncultured Thermomicrobiales bacterium
AGGCCGCCGAGCTGCTTGCCGCCCGGGGCGTGCCGGTCAACGCCGGCCGCGTCGCCACCGACCCCGCTGAGGCCGCGGCGATCGCGGCCGAGATGGGCGACACGGTCGCGATCAAGGCCCAGGTCCACAGCGGCGGCCGGGGCAAGGCGGGCGGGATCAAGCTTGCACGCTCCCCGAAGGAGGCCAGTGCCGCAGCCGAGGCGATCCTCGGCCTCGATATCCGCGGCCACACCGTCGGCAAGGTGCTGGTGGTGCCGGGCGTGAGCATCGCCCAGGAGTTCTATCTCGGGGTGGTCCTGGACCGGCCCCGCCGCCGTAATGTGCTGATGGCCAGCGCCGAGGGGGGCGTCGACATCGAGGAGGTCGCCCGCGAGAACCCCGACCGGATCGTGCGCGAGCCGGCCGACCCCCTGCTCGGGCTGCGCGCCTACCAGGCGCGCGAGGTCGGTTTCAAGCTCGGTCTCCCGGCCGACAAGATCCCCGGCTTCGCCGCCATCGCGCAGCGTCTGCACGACGCCTACGTTGCCACCGACGCCACGCTGGTCGAGATCAACCCGCTGATTCTGACGGAAGAGGGTGGGTGGCTGGCGCTCGATAGCAAGATGAGCTTCGACGACAACGCGCTGTTCCGCCACCCGGAGCTGGAATCGCTGCGCGACGAGGACGAGGAGAACGCGACCGAGCTGGAGGCGAGGCGGGCCGGCATCTCCTTCGTCAAGCTCGACGGCGACATCGGCTGCATCGTGAACGGCGCCGGCCTGGCGATGGCGACGATGGACGCGGTCAAGCTCCACGGCGGCGATCCGGCCAACTTCCTCGATGTCGGCGGCGGCGCGAGCGCCGACCAGGTTGCCAAAGCGTTCGGCCTCGTCACCGCCGACCCGAACGTGCGCGCGATCCTGATCAACATCTTCGGCGGCATCACCCGCGGTGACGTCGTCGCCCAGGGGATCACCGAGGCCCTCGGGCGCGTCAGGGTCCAGGCCCCGATCGTGGTCCGCCTCGCCGGCACGAACGCCGAAGAGGGCCGGCGGCTGCTCGCCGAGGCCGGCATGACCGCCGTGGACACGATGGACGAGGCGGCCGCCCAGGTGGTCAAGGCCGCTCAAGCCGCCTGATTCGGCGGCGGACGTTCGCCCTGGATCAAGCCCATCACCGGAAGGATCGCGTCCGGCAGAACGCCCGGCACCGTCGCCCTCCGCGAATAAGAAGGAGCAGCCTGCGTGAGCATCCTGGTCGACAAGGGCACCCGGCTGTTGGTGCAAGGGATCACCGGGCGCGAAGGGTCGTTCCACACCCAGCAGATGGTCGAGTACGGGACCGCCGTCGTCGGCGGGGTGACGCCCGGCGGACGCGGAAAGTCGGTTGCCGGGGCGCCGGTCTTCGATACCGTCGCCGACGCGGTCGCCGAGACGGGCGCGAACGTCTCGATCATCTACGTCCCGGCGCGATTCGCGCCGGACGCGATCTACGAGGCGGTGGATGCCGGCATCCCGTTCGTCGTCTGCATCACCGAGGGGATCCCGGTCGCCGACATGGTGCCGGTGTACGCGTACGTCCGCGCGAAGGGTGCGCGCCTGCTCGGTCCGAACTGCCCCGGCTTGATCACCCCGGACCAGGCGAAGGTCGGGATCATGCCCGGTTTCATCCATGCCCCCGGCCCGATCGGGCTCGTCTCCCGCTCCGGCACGCTCACCTACGAAGTCGTCGACGCCCTGACCCGCGCCGGTCTCGGCCAGAGCACCGCCGTCGGGATCGGCGGCGACCCGATCATCGGCACCTCGTTCGTCGACGCCCTCGCCCTCTTCCAGGAGGACGCGGCGACCGAGGCGATCGTCCTGATCGGCGAGATCGGCGGCAGCGACGAGGAGGACGCGGCGCGCTTCATCGAGGAGCGGGTCACGAAGCCGGTGGTCGGCTTCATCGCCGGCCGCACCGCGCCACCGGGCAAGCGGATGGGTCACGCCGGCGCAATCATCTCCGGCGGCACCGGCACCGCCGCCGAGAAGGTCGCCGCGCTGGAGTCGGCCGGCGTCCGCGTCGCCGACCGGCCGTCGGCGGTGCCCGCCCTCGTGCGGGAGGCGATGGAAGGGGGGTAACGGGCTCTCTCCTGGCCGGCAAGGACGGGCTCAACGGCGACGCACCCCCCAACCGGGACGACGGAATGCCGAGGAGCCTGCCGAGTCGACCGCGACGACGCCCTTCCACCTGCTCACCGGCGAAGATCTCAAAGAGATGCCGCAGGACGGCACGCGCTCCGAGATCATCGACGGGGAGGCAGTCGTGTCCCCTGGACCATCGCAGGTCCATGCCGAAATCGTGGCTCGGCACTCCGTCCCGGTCAAGGAACAGGTCCGCATCCTCTATCGAGGCGGGCGCTTCGCGACCGCTCGGGCTGATGTACGCCAATCGCCTCCCCGAATCATCGAGCCGAACGTCGTCGACATCGGCCGAGCGCGTCGCGGGATCTTGGCCGTTTCCGGGGTGATCAAGGTGGTAGCCCGATCTGGGCAGCGAGGTCCTTTCGGAACCGGGCCTTCGCCGAGCAGGTCAGGTACCGCGTTGACAACGAGGCGGGCGTCCGTGAGTAGCGGACCGCCGCTTGGGGGCGCCAGGCGCGGACGATCGTCGCGCTCGGGGACCGCGCCTGTCGCCGCATCGCCAACGACGGCGGGATCGCCCACTCCCGCCGGCAGACGGGACTGAGCGTCGATGTCCCCCCCTTTTCACGGATCTCCTTTAGGTCGGGAGCTTCGGTCCCTGGAGACGAACCAAATCTGCGCGGTGTTACCTTCGGCGGGCTTTCGCGGATCCATGCGACGTGGAGTGGGCAGATCACGACGCCGTCCGCGATGCCTCTCTGACCCACGACCACCCAGGCGCACCGTCCGTCACGTGTCCGTCCCGCGCCCGCGGACTTCTGCCAACCGATATGTCGCCCCCTGGGTCAGGGCCAGTCCGACCGGACGTGTCCGCGTCCGCCAGATCCGCACCGCTGCGGCGACGGTGAGGGTCCGGTGAGGTAGGCCGTCGCGTCCCCTCTTCTCATTCCCATCGTCGCGGGGGTGACCTGTGTGAGGGAGGTCGGCGGAGACACCGTCGCACGCGCTCAACCGTCCCGGTTCCTCGCCCCTCGCGGCCGATCGCTCCCGCACGGGTCGGTGTTCACCCGGAGGACGTGTCACCCGGACTCCGCGGGCGCGCCGGGCGGAGCCGGCCCGCTCGGCCGCGGGTTGCCGGGGGGAGAAGGTTTGCTGATCGGAGCGCGCATCCGCGCCACCTGCCCCGGCGCGCCCCACACTGCCCGGGGTCGAGGGCGACGGCCGGAGGGGCAGGATCGACGCGGCGGAAGACCGGAATGCGGTGCCGTGGTCGGTGCGGCGGCCGCCGGTGCCGGTTTCAGCTTTCTTTCAGGTCCGCGTCAGTCGACCTTCAGACGGCAACCCCATACTCGTTCTCGACCGGTCGGCGGTGGGCTTGGGCGGGCCAGTCCACCGCCGGTCCGGTCACCCGATCCCCGGACCGTTCTGGGCCCGGTTCGCGCACCCAAGGAGTGACCCTCGATGATCCCGTCCCACCCCGAAGCGAGCGGCCGTTCCGACCGCTCCGTTCGCGCCGCGGTCCTGACCGGGGCCGCCGCCCTCGGCCTCCTCGTCGGAGGCGGGGCCCTTGCCCTCGACGACGGCCCGTCCAGCGGTCTCGGTCGGCCCTGGACCGCCCAGGCGACGACCCCAGCCGCTGGGGACCGTGACTGCCCGTGGCGCAAGGGGGAGCAGTCTGCCACCCTCCTTGGCTTCGCCGCCGGCCAGACAAACCAGGCCAGTCCCGTCGCCCGGGCGGCGGACGATCTACCGGTCGCCGACGTCGCCGAGCGTGCCAATCCCGCCGTCGTCACCGTGACGACCCTGGACGACGCCTTCGGCGGCGAGGCGTCCCCCGTCGGCGCCGGTTCGGGCTTCATCGTCGACGCCGAGGGTCACGTCGTCACCAACAGCCACGTCGTGGCGAACGCCGCGGAGCTGACGGTCACGTTCCTCGACGGCACGCGCGTGCCGGCCAGCGTCGTCGGCCGCGACGAGGTCCAGGACATCGCCGTCCTCCAACTCGACCTCTCCGGCGGGGACGAGGTGCCCGGCATCCTTGCCTTCGGCGACTCCACCGCGGTTCGCGCCGGGGAGCGGGTCGTCGCGATCGGCAGCTCGCTCGGTGAGCTCACCAACACGGTCAGCGACGGCACCGTCGGCGCCGTCGACCGCGATCTCGCCGTGTACTCCGGGCTGCTCCAACACGACGCGGAGATCTACCCCGGCAACTCCGGCGGACCACTGCTGAACCTGCGCGGCGAGGTGGTCGGCGTCAACGTCGCCGGCGTCGGCGGCTTCGGCGGTGACAGGACGGCCCAGATCGCGCCGGCCCGGATCGGCTTCGCGCTCGACGGCAACGACGTCCGGGAGGTCGTCGACGAGCTGATCGCGAACGGCGTCGTCCGGCGACCCTACCTCGGCATCGTCGGCGGCGCGGGGCCGGACGGCCACGAGGTCGTCGAGGTCGAGGCCGGTGACCCTGCGGCCGAGGCCGGTCTCGAGGCCGGCGACGTCATCACGGCCATCGACGGCGAGGAGATCGGCGGCCGGACCACCCTCGCCGATCTCCTCTACGAGCGGGAGCCGGGCGAGACGGTGACCCTGTCCGTGGAGCGGGACGGCGCCGAGCGGGAGATCGAGGTCACCCTTGGCGAGCGGAACGAGGCGACGGAGTAACCGCCGCGTTCGCGACCGACCCGGATCGCGGGACGGCCGCCGCCGAGGACCGGACTCCTCCGATCCACGTCACCTCCCATCCCACCATCCTCCCCCTCCCCTCTCTCCCCGGCCGGCGAGCGTCTCCCCTCGGGACGCTCGCCGGCCGCTACCCTTTGCCGGTGAGCAAGGAGGGTGCGCTACCATGGGAACAAGGATGGAGAGAGCGGCAACGATGACCCATGCGGACACGGGCGCTTCGGTGCGCGAGACGCAACGGTACCGACCGGCGGCGGTGGGCACCCCCGCCGCCCGGGTGCTCGTCGTCGAGGATGAGCCCGGCATCGCCGGCTTCGTCCGCCGCGGCCTCCTCTTCGAAGGGTTCGCGGTCGACGTTGCCGCCGACGGTCGGACGGCGCTGGCCGCCATCCGCGATGCCCCGCCGGACGTCCTTGTGCTCGACATCATGCTCCCCGGCGTCGACGGTTTCGAGGTCACCCGGCGCGTCCGCGCGGCCGAGGCGGCCGAGCGCCGGAGCGCCCTCCCGATCCTGATGCTGACCGCCCGCGACGCCGTCCCCGACCGGGTCACCGGTCTCGAGCTCGGCGCCGACGACTACCTGGTCAAACCCTTCGCCTTCGACGAGTTGCTGGCCCGCGTCCGCGCCCTCCTCCGCCGCAGCCAGACCCCCGGCAACGGCGGCGCACCGGCCGACGTCCTCCGCTTTGGGGATCTGACGCTCGATCTCGGCAGCCGCACCGTGGGTCGTGGCGACCGGGAGATCTCGCTGACGACGCGGGAGTTCGACCTGCTCGCCCTCTTTCTGCGCCACCCGAACCAGGTCCTCCCCCGGCCGCTGCTGATGGAGCGGATCTGGGGCGACGACTTTTTCGGCGACTCGAACGTCCTGGAGGTGTTCGTCGCCAACCTCCGCCGCTCCCTGGAGGCGGGGGGCGAGCCCCGTCTCATCCAGACCGTCCGCGGCGTCGGCTACGTTCTCCGCGCCGTCAGCTAGCCGGCCGCGCGTGTCACCCGGTCGCCGGTTCCTGCCCGGCTCGATCCGCTTCCGCCTCACCGCGTGGTACGCGCTGCTGCTGGCGGCGGTGCTCGTGGTGCTCGGCGTTTCGGTCCTGGAACTGACCGAAGACCGGCTCCGCGACGAGGGGGTCAATCGACTGAAGAAGACCGCCGCCGACATCGAACGGGCGCTCTGGTCGCCGAATAACAACCGGAGACGATTGGCGCAGCTCGACAACCGCATCGTCCTGGAAGACGCCGGTATCTCGCTCGACTCCTTCGGTGCTCGCGGTCTCCTCATCCAGATCGTCGACGTCAACGATCGGGTGGTCGAACACTCGCCGTACGCTCCCGAGGATCGGATCCTTTTTCCTCGTCCCACCGCGACCGGGGAGGACCGAACGGCCGTCGACGTCGTCGAACTCGGCGAGGTCGACATCCGCGTTATTCGCCACTCGGTCAAGCTCCCGATCTCGTCGGGTGCCGACGGCCCCGCTGTCGGTTCTGTCCTCGTCGCGGAACCGCTCTCGACCTTCCACGCGACGCTGGGTTCCCTCCGGCTGACCTTGCTCAGAACCTCCACCGCCGGTCTCGCCCTCGCCATGCTTGGCGGGTGGCTCCTCGCGGGCCGGGCGCTCAAACCCGTCTCCCGGGTCACCGCCGCCGCGGCCCAGATCGCGGCCGGGGACGGCTCGGCCGCGTCCCTCACCACCCGCCTCCGCGTGCCCGAGAGCGGGGACGAGATCGCCCGCCTTTCCGCGACCTTCAATGCGATGCTGGATCGCCTGCAGGCCTCATTCGTCGCCCAGCAGCGGTTCGTGGCCGACGCCTCCCACGAGCTGCGCACGCCGCTGACCGCGATCCGGGGCAACGTCGAGGTGCTGTCGCGGCAAGTGGCGGCGCGGGGTGTCGGCCCCGAGGTGAACGGCGATGTCGGCGCCGCGCTCGACGACGTGAAGCGGGAGAGCGCCCGCATGGGGCGGCTCCTGGACGACCTGCTGCTCCTGGCGCGGTCGGACGCGCCGACCACCGAGACGTACGCGTCCCGTCCCGTGCGACTGGACGAGATCGCCCGCGACGCGGTCCGGAGCGCGGCGGCGCTGGTCGGCGGGCAGCGGCTCGAGGTTCTGGCGCCGACCCCGGTGGCGGTGTCGGGGGACGCGGACCGCCTGCTCCAACTGCTGCTGATCCTGGTCGAGAACGCGCTCCGGCACACCCCGGCCGGGGCGGCGGTGACGGTCGAGGTGATGCCCGCGGCCGGAGGCGTTGCCCGGCTCGTCGTCCGGGACGAGGGCGAAGGGATCGCGCCGGAGCACCTGCCGCACCTGTTCGACCGCTTCTACCGGGCCGACGGTGCCCGGGGCCGGGCGACCGGCGGGACCGGCCTCGGGTTGGCGATCGCGCGCGCGATCGCCCGCGGCCACGGCGGCGAGATCGGCGTCGCCAGCACGCCGGGGCGGGGGACCACCTTCACCGTCGTGCTCCCCGCGGGGGAGCCGGTCGCGGCATCCGAGGGCGCGACCGGCTCCCGATGAGATCGCTCCGGCGGCGACCGGGGGACGGCGCGACGAACGGGGCTCGGAGGAGGCAGGCCTCCCTGGCGAGACCCCGACGCACCGGAGGTTTCGCCCTTGCCCGACGGCGACGAAAACGTTCTTGGTTCCCGGAGATGACGATTCGGCCGGGACGACGGATCGGCGCCGGCCGGAAGGGCGGACGGCTCGGCGGCGGAGCCGGCTTCGGGCCCGCCCCGGGGATGGGGATTACGCTGCCGGGAGGTCCGGCCTCAGCTGACCAGGACGAAGATGGCGCCGACGCCGCCGATGAGGACGACGATGGCGATCGGGAGGAGGAGGCCGATCACCGAGGCCTGGTCGAACCCGAGACCGTTGACCCCGGTCAGCTCCCTGATCCGCTGCATCAAACCGCGCATCGCGTTGCCCTCGTCGTCGTGCGACCGGTCGGGGGCCGGTTCCCCGCCTCCGGCTCCGCCGCGTTCGGCCGCCCCGCGCGCCGCCGTCGACCGATCATACCGCAGCGGTCGGGACCGCACCGGCGGCGATCGCCGCCGTCTCGCCGTCGCCCCCGGGCGCCGGTAGGTTCCGCATCGCCGGGAAGAGGATGACGTCGCGGATGCTCGGCTGGTCCGTGAGGAGCATCACCAGGCGGTCGACGCCGATGCCGACGCCCCCCGTCGGCGGCATGCCGTACATCAGCGCGTTCACGTAGTCCGCGTCGATCGGCATCGCCTCCTCGTCGCCGGCGGCGCGGTCGCGCTGCTGCTCCTCGAAGCGGGCGAGCTGGTCGAGCGGGTCGTTCAGCTCGGTGAAGGCGTTGCCGATCTCGCCACCGAGGAGATACGGCTGGAAGCGCTCGACGTGGGTCGGGTCGTCCGGCTTCCGCTTCGCCAGCGGCGAGAGGGCGACCGGATAATCGACCAAGAAGGTCGGCCGGATGAGATTCGGTCGCACGAACTGCTTGAGCAGCTCATCGACGATCCGCGGCCAGACCGTCCCCGTCTCGACGTCCGCCCCGGCGGCGCGGGCGGCCGCCAGCAGCGATCCCTGGTCGGGGTGGGCAACGTAGTCGACGCCGCACGCCTCGTGGATTGCC
This sequence comes from uncultured Thermomicrobiales bacterium, assembly GCA_902806405.1. Classification (GTDB taxonomy): domain Bacteria; phylum Chloroflexota; class Chloroflexia; order Thermomicrobiales; family UBA6265; genus CADCWL01. Next base: position 8,370 of record CADCWL010000043.1, read on the forward strand.
TCCCGCAGCGTCCGGCGTGGCCAGGAGGGCGAGAGGTCGATCTCGCGTCCCTGCCAGGTGAGGCGCGGCTCTCCCAGCGTCTCCGTGGCGACCTGGACGATCATCGCCTCGACGGTCTCCATCATGGAGCGGTAGTCGGCGTAGGCCTCGTAGAACTCGAGCATCGTGAACTCGGGGGAGTGGTTGCGGTCGATCCCCTCGTTCCGAAAATCCTTCCCGATCTCGTAGACCCGTTCGAAGCCGCCGACGAGCAGGCGCTTGAGGTAGAGCTCGTCGGCGATCCGGAGGTAAAACGTCTGGTCGAGGGCGTTGTGGTGGGTGGTGAACGGCCGGGCGGCGGCGCCGCCGTAGAGCGGCTGCAGCGTCGGCGTCTCGACCTCCAGGTAACCCCGTTCGTCGAGGAAGCGGCGCAGGGCCGTGATCGCCCGCGAGCGGAGGGCAAAGACGCGTCGGACCTCGGCGTTGGCGAGGAGGTCGGCGTAGCGCTGCCGGTAGCGGAGTTCGGTGTCGGTCAGGCCGTGCCACTTCTCGGGCGGGGCGTTGAGCGCTTTGGCGAGCATCGCCACGGCGGTGGCCCGCAACGAGACCTCCCCCATCCGCGTCCGGAAGAGGTGGCCGGTCGCCTCGACGAAATCGCCGAGGTCGAACAGCTTCAGAAAGCCCTCGAACGCCTCCTCGCCGAGGACGTCCCGGCGCGCGTAGAGCTGGAGCTCGCCGGCGCCGTCGCGCAGGTGGGCGAAGATCGTCTTCCCCTGGTGGCGGCGACTCACCAACCGGCCGACGATGGTGACCGCCTCGGCGTCCTCGCCCTCCGGCGGCAGCTCCGCTTCCAGCCCGTGAAAGCGCGCCATCGCCTCCGCCGCGGTGTGCGTCCGCCGCGCTCGGGTCGGATACGGGTCGACCCCCGACTCCCGCAGCCGATCGGCCTTGTCCCGCCGCAGCGCCTGCAGTTCGGAAAGTTCCATCGCCGGTCCCCGCATCGATACGGCCGTGATGCCCACCGCGACCGGCCCTTGCGTCTGCCTCACGGTCACGGAGCCGCCGCGCGCCACGTCCTCCACCGACGGCTCAGGTTCGACGGCTTACGCCACGCTTAGCACCGTGAAGACGATCGAGCCGCCCGGCGTTGTGACCC
>CADCWL010000044.1 GCA_902806405.1 uncultured Thermomicrobiales bacterium
GTCGGCTTCCGCAACTTCCAGAACGTTCTCTCCGACGACGAGTTCTGGCGCAGCGCTCTCCTGACCGGCCAGTTCGCGCTCGGCGCAACGCTGGTCGAGACGCTCCTCGGCGTCGGCGTCGCGCTGCTGCTGGCGCGCTCCACCCTGGTCAGCCGCGCCCTCGAGAAGTTGCTGATCATGCCGCTGATGATCGCGCCGGTGATCGCGGCGATCATCTGGCGGTTGATGATGCTGCCGAGCGTCGGCGTCTTGAACTACCTCCTCTCGCCGTTCGGGCTCGGCGACCGGGAGTGGACCGGCTCGCCGGGCTGGGCGATCTTCTCGATCATCCTCGTCGACGTCTGGACCTACACCCCGTTCGTCGCGCTGCTGGTCCTGGCCGGCCTCCGCTCCCTACCGCGGGCGCCGTTCGAGGCGGCGGCCGTCGAGGGAGCCGGCTTCGTCTACACCTTCCGCAACCTAACGCTGCCGATGCTGTGGCCCTACATTCTGGTTGCGGTCATCTTCCGCTTCATGGATTCGTTGAAGGTCTTCGACGTGATCCAGGTCCTGACGGCCGGTGGTCCCGGCGACGCGACGATGTCGCTCCAGGTCAAGGCGTTCGAGGAGGCCATCACCTTCTCTCGCTACTCGCTCGGCCAGACCTACATGTTCATCCTCTGGGCGCTGGTCTACGTCGCCACCCGCGGCCTGATCGTCGTCCTCGCCCGCGCCCAGGCCCGGGCGGCGGGGGTGTAGCCGGGGACCGCGTCGTCGTCGGGGAGGGACCCACGCCCTCCCACGGCGAGCGACGCGAGCCGCCCGTCCCACACCACTCCGTGGCGGTTCGCCGCGGTGCAAGGCCTCGGTGGGCCGAGGGAGGTCGCCTGACCCTCCCGACGACGGATGACGACGACGATGGCGACCGGCAGTGGGTGCGGGGGACGACCGTGGCGGTGCAGCAGGAATCCCAACCGATCGCCGCCGAGCGGACTTCGACCCCGGGGATCGCCGTCCGGCCGGAGGCGGCCGTCGCCGCCGAGCGATCGGGGAGCCGCTGGGGGGAGATGGCGCTGAACGGCCTGACCATTCTCTACTTCCTCTTCGCCCTCTTCCCGCTCGTCTGGATGCTCCTTCTTTCGCTCAAGCCTCAAGAGCAACTCTTCACGACCTACTTCCGCTTCTCGCCGACGCTTGCCGCCTACCGGGAAGTGCTGGGAACAGGGGGCGGCGGCAGCGACTTTCTCCGCTTCTTCCTCAACAGCCTGATCGTCGCCGTCGGGGCCGTCCTGATCTCGCTCCTGGTCGGGGTGCCGGCCGCCTACGCGTTCGCCCGGTGGAAGTTCCTCGGCGGCGAGAGCCTGCTCTTCACCCTCCTCTCCTTCCGCTTCGCCCCGGAACTGATGGTCATCATCCCGCTCCTCGTCATCTATCGCCGGATCGGCCTCTTCGACACCCACCTGGGGCTGATCTGGGTCTACCAACTGATCACCCTGCCCCTGATCGTCTGGATCTTGCGCTCTTACTTCCAGGACCTCACGCCGGAGCTGGAGCAGTCGGCGCTGCTCGACGGCTACAACCGGGTCCAGGCCTTCGTCAAGGTCGCCGTGCCGCTGATCCGGCCCGGTCTTGCCGCGGCAGGCCTGCTCGCCTTTATCTTCGCCTGGAACTCCTTCGTCTTCCCCTTCGCCCTGACCGGCAGCAACGCCCAGACGGTGACGGTCGGCTCCCTCTCCTTCCTCGGCGGCGCCACCCCCCGCTACAACCTGACCGCCGCCGCTGCCCTGATCGCCCTCGTCCCGCCCCTTCTTCTCGCCCTCTCCATCCAGCGCTTCCTCGTCCGGGGACTGACGTTTGGCGCGGTCAAGGGGTAACTGGGAGCTAGGAGCTAGGCCTCCGCTGCGAGTCCTCCCCCGGCATCGCCAGGCGCGACGGTATCGAGGGTCGAGGGCAGATGCCCGACCTTGCTAGCATCTCAACCACCGATCGCCCATACCTCGTAGCCCATGGCTCATCTCCGAGGGACCGATGGCATCACTGGCACTGCGCGGCGTCCGCAAGGAATACGGCAAGCTCGTCGCCCTGGCAGGGCTCGACCTGGAGGTCGGCGACGGCGAGTTCTTCGTCCTGCTCGGGCCGTCCGGGGCGGGCAAGACGACGACGCTCAAGTGCGTGGCCGGGTTGGAGGCGCCGACGCGGGGACGGGTCGAGATCGGCGGGCGCGACGTCACGGACGCCGAGCCGAACACCCGCCATGTCGCGATGGCGTTCGAGAACTACGCCCTCTACCCCCAGCAGACGGTCTACGACAACATCGCGTTTCCCCTCCGCTCCCCCCGCTACCGGGTTGCGCCGGAAACGGCACAAGTGCGGATCGAACGGGTGACGGAGACCCTCGGCATCGGCCACCTCCTGCGGCGGATGCCGCGGGAGCTCTCCGGCGGCCAGCGACAGCGGGTGGCGCTGGCGCGGGTCCTTGTCCGCCCGGCCGACGTGCTGCTGCTCGATGAGCCGCTTTCCCACCTCGACGCCAAGCTGCGGGCGGCGATGCGGGCCGAGCTCAAGTCGCTCGGCGACCTGCAGAGCACGACCAGCCTCTACGTCACGCACGACTACCAGGAGGCGCTCGCCCTCGGCGACCGCATCGCGGTGCTCCGCGCCGGGGAATTGGTCCAGGTCGGGACGCGGGAGGAGATCTGGCACCGGCCGGCCGACGCCTTCGTCGCCCGCTCCTTCGGCCAGCCGGGGATCAACATGGTGCCGGGCGAGGTGGTCGACACCCCGGTCGGGCGCGGCTTCCGGAGCCGGGACGGCGCGATCGCCCTCCCCCTCGGCGCGGTCCCGGTGCCGCCCGGCACGGCCGTCGAGGCCGGCCTCCGGCCGCGCGACCTGGTCCTCGGCGAGCGGCCGGGGATGCTTGCCGTGACGGGACGGGTCTACGTGGTCGAGCCGTTGGGGAGGCAGCTGGAGGTGACGATCGACGTCGGAGCGCAGCGGATCGCGCTCGTGACGCCGCGGGAACGGGTGGAGCCGGACAGCCTGGTTACCCTCTCCGTGCCCCCAGCCCGGCTCATCCTCTTCGACGGGACCACCGGGGTTCGGATACCGGTCGGGGGCGGCGCGCCCGAGGCGGTCGTGGCCGCGGACGCCGTGACGGAGGTGGCGGGTCGTGTCTGAGCGGAACGGACGGTCCGGCGCCCGCGACCTGGCGCTCGACGGCCTGCAAAAGGTCTTCCGCCGACGCGGCCAAGGGGAGGTCGCGGCCGTGGCCGGGATCGACCTGGACGTCGCCGAGGGGGAGCTGCTCGGCCTGCTCGGTCCCTCCGGTTGCGGCAAATCGACCACCCTCCGGATGATCGCCGGCCTGGAGGCGCCGAGCGGCGGCGACATCCGGATCGGCGGCGCCTCGATCGTTGGCCGCCCGCCCCACCGGCGGGACGTCGCCGTCGCCTTCGAGAACTACGCCCTCTACCCGCCGTTGACGGTCGCCGAGAACATCGCCTTCGGGATGCGGGCGCGCAAGGAGCCGGACGCCGCGGCGCGGGCGCGCGAGGTCGCCGAGCGGCTCGGTATCGTCGATCTGCTGGGGCGCAAACCGGGTGCCCTCTCGTCCGGCCAGAAGCAGCGGGTCAGCCTCGCCCGGGCAATCGTCCGCCGGCCGTCGGTCCTGCTCCTCGACGAGCCGCTCTCCCACCTCGACGCGGCCGAGCGCGACCAGACGCGGCGCGAACTGAAGCGTCTCCAGCGCGAGACCGGTTACACCACCGTCCTTGTCACCCACGACCAGCACGAAGCGCTCTCCCTGGCCGACCGGGTCGCGGTGATGGACGCCGGCCGCCTGCTCCAGGTCGGGACGCCGGACGAGGTCTACGACGCGCCGGCCAACCGTTTCGTCGCCGATTTCGTCGGCGAGCCGCGGATGAATCTGCTCGCTGGCCGCATCCTCCCCGGGACCCCAACCGGGGTTTTTCTCTCCGATCAAGTTCACTTGCTCCTGCCCGGACTCGCCGGCCTGCCCGAGCACGGGGCCGGCGGTGAGCGGGCGGTGATCGTCGGTATCCGGCCCCAGGACATCCGCCTCGGTCCCGCCGCCGACCCGGGAGCGCTGCCGGCGACCGTCTTTGCCCACGAGCCGCTGCAAGAGGTGGGGCGACTGACCCTGACCCTGCCGGGGGTCGCGACCCGGATCGTGGTCGAGACCCACCACGATCTGGTCGCCGCCCGCGACGAGGCAGTCGGCCTCCGCTTTGACCCGGCTCGCACCCACCTCTTCGACGCCGAGACGGGAGAGCGCCTCGCATGGTCCCCCAACCGCCCCCAGAATCCCTCGCCGTCGGCCCCATCCCGACCCTTGTCGCGGGCGACAAGTTCGTCCTGAACCGGCTCTTGCTCGACGCCCTGACCGTCGAGATCGGCGACCGCCTCGCGGCGCGAACCGTCGAGCTGCCTTGGCCGGTCGAGCCGTTCGGCCCGGTGGCCGAGGTCCAGGAGGCAATCGGGACCGAGGAGCAGATGCGCGACCTCCTGCCGGGGGTCGAGGTCGCCGTCACCGAGATGGCTCCCTTCACGCGGCGGGTGATCGAGGCCGCCGATGCCCTGAAGCTGATCGTCGTTTGCCGGGGCGGGCCGGTCAACGTCAACCTGGCGGCGGCCACCGTCCGCGGCGTGCCCGTCTGCTACGCCCCCGCCCGGAACGCGGCGGCGACCGCCGAGTACACGGTCGGGCTGCTTCTGGCGGCGATGCGCCGCCTTGCCGAGGCGCACCGGGACCTCAAGGACGGCCGCTGGCGCGGCGATTTCTACGCCTATGCCGACGCCGGCCAAGAGATGGAAGGAAAGACGGTCGGCCTCGTCGGTTTCGGCGCGGTTGGCAGCCGCGTCGCCCGCGTCCTGCGGGCCGTCGACGCCGAGGTCCTCGTCGCCGACCCCTACGTCGACCCGGCCGCCGTCACCGCCGTCGGCGCCACGGTTGTCCCGCTGGACGAGTTGCTCCCCCGCGCCCACGCCGTCAGCCTCCACGCCCGTCTCACCCCGGAGACGCGCCACATCCTCGGCCGCGACCAGATCGCGCGGCTCCCGCGCGGCGCCGTCCTCGTCAACAGCGCCCGCGGCGGCCTCCTCGACTACGACGCCCTCTGCGATGCCCTGGAGAGCGGCCACCTCCGGGCCGCGGCCCTCGACGTCTACGACCCGGAGCCGCCGCCGTCCGGCTCCCGCCTCTTCCGGACACCGAACCTGACCCTCTCCCCCCACATCGCAGGCGCCAGTCGGGAGACGGCGGAGCGGGCCGCGCTGATGGCGGCCGCGGAGGTCGGCCGCTACGCCAGGGGGGAACCGCTCCGCCACGTCGCCAACCCGGACGCGCTCGGTCGCGGTGCGGCATGACCGAGCGAGCCGCGGGCTGGCCTCGGCCGGGAAGGTGGGCGCCGTGCTGATCGGGCTCGACGCCGGCACCTCGGTCGTTAAGGCGACGGCCTTCACCGACGAGGGGGACGTCGTCGCCGTCGCCTCGCGCCCGATGCGGACCATGGTTCCGGCCCCCGGCAGGATGGAGCAGGACCTGGAGGAGGTCGTCGCCGCCGTCGGCGCGGTCGTCCGCGAGGTCAACCAGATCATGGCCGCGGGCGGGTGGCCGGCGCCGGATCTGCTCGGGATCACGGCTCAGGGGGACGGCCTCTGGCTCCTCGATGAGCGGGGACGGTCGCTCCGACCGGCGATCCTCTGGTCCGACGCCCGCGCCGCTCCGATCGTCGCCGAATGGGTCGCCTCCGGTCTCGCCGAACGCGCCTTCCGCCGCTCCGGCAACATGGTCTTTCCGGGCGCGGCGGCGCCGTTGCTGGTCGCACTGGAGCGGGACGAGCCGGCGTCCCTGTCGCGCGCCGCCACCGCCGCCTATTGCAAGGACGCCATCCTCCAGCGTTTGACCGGCGCCCGCGCCACCGACGCCTCAGACGCCTCCGTTCCCTTCCTCGATGTCCGCGCCCGTCGCTACGACACGGCGCTGCTCGATCTATACGGGGTGGCCGCCCGGCGCGACCTTCTGGCGCCCGTCGATCCCACGCCCGGTCCGTTACGGCCGCTGACGCCGGAGGGGGCGGCGCTGACCGGGCTACCGGCGGGGACGCCGGTGGCGGGCGGTCTGCTCGACCTCTGCGCGACGATGGTCGGCGCCGGCGTGCGCCGCCCCGGCGACGGCCTCGTCATCCTCGGGACCACCCTCGGCTGCGGCGTCCTGATCGACCGGGTCGCCACCGGCGGCGCGGCGGCGGGGATGACCCTCTGCCTACCGGAGCCGGACCGCTGGGCCCGCGTGATGCCGGCGATGGTCGGAACACCATCGCTGGAGTGGGCGCTGGCGTTGGTCGGCGTCGGGAGGGACGAACTGGAGGCGCTCCTGGCCGAGAGCGCGCCGGGGGCGGGCGGTACCGTCGTCCTGCCGTTCTTCTCGACGGCGGGGGAGCGGGCACCATTCGTCGACCCGGCAGCCCGCGGACAGGTGCTGGGGCTGAGCCTGGAGACGACGCGGGCGACCCTGGTCCGAGCGGTCTGCGAAGGGATTGCATACTCCGCCCGCCACTGCCTGGAGGCCGCGGGGCTCGCGGCCGACGCCGATGTTTTCGTCAGCGGCGGCGGTGTTCGCTCGCCCGCATGGCGGCAGATCCTCGCCGATGTGCTCGGGCGTCCTCTCAAGGTTGCACGGCATTCTGAGGTGGGGGCACGCGGGGCGGCGCTTGTCGCGCTCGGCGCGGCTCGTCGGCCGGTCGACGAGGAACGGTGGACACGGACGGAGATCGAAGTTGAACCGTATGCGGCGAGGGGTGCGCTCTACGACGCAGGCTACGTCGCCTACCGGGAGAGACTCGAGACGACAAGGGGGCGTTGGAGCGGCCCGGCCGCTAACGGGGAGGTGGGCTCTAGTTAACCAAAGGCGACTCCCCTAGCGCTATTCGCCCAGCCGCGGTTCGCGCCGTCGGCGGCCCCCTACCCCTCGATCATCTCCTCTCGGAAGGCCGTCGCCTCGTCCAGCGGCCGCGCCAAGGCGGTCCCTGCCGCTGCACGGCAGTACCCCAACGCGATCTCACGGCGCCGACGCCTTGGCCCCCCTCGCCCATAGTTGGGCGGCGGGGCCAGGCGTCGGCGCGGATCACTACGCCGCGGGCGTCGCCGCGCCCCCCTCGGCCGGGAAGACGGTATCCGCGAGCTGCGCTTCCAGATCGGCCACGTTCTCCGATGTGACGAGGATCGTCGGCACCTGCGTCTCCTTCTCAACCGGCTCCCCGCGCAGGTGCTTCAGGGCGACCTCCATCGCCAGCCGGCCCATCAGCACCGGCTGCTGCATCGAGGCCGCCGCCAGCCGCCCCTCCTTGATCAGGGCGACGCTCTCCGGGCTGCCGTCGAACGAGGCAAAGACGATCTGGTCGGCCTGCTCCGACTCCTCGATCGCTGTCAAGGCGCCGAGCGCTGCCTCGTCGTGCTGGGTGAAGAAGCCGCGCGCCTCCGGGTTCGCCGTCAGCAGGTCGGAGGCCTGCGTCTGGGCCTCGGCCCGGGTGTAGTCCTCGCTCTCCAGGAACTGGACGATCTCGCTGCCGCCCTCCTCGACCGCGCGCTCGATCCCCCGCGTCCGGTTCTGGCCGTTGATCCGGGCCTGCGAGATCGTGATCATCACCACGCCGGCGCCCTCGAAGCCTCGCTCCGCCATCTTCGCGGTCAGCACCTTGCCGGCGTCGTAGGCGCCCTGCTCGTTGGACGAGATGACGAACGAGACGTACTCCCCCTCGTCGGTGCCGATGTCGGCGATCACGACGGGTACCCCGTTCTCGGCCGCCAGTTCCAGCACCGTCGGCGCGGAAGAGCTGTCGGTCGGCGAGATTACGATCAGGTCGACCCCGGCGGTGATTGCGTCCTGGGCATTCTGGAGCTGGGTGCCGGCGTCGTTGCGGGAGTCGTAGTCGGTGACCTCGACAGTCGCCGCCGTCTCCCGCGCTGCCTGCTGCTTGATCCCGTCCGAGAGGTACTTCCAGAACGGCACGTTCAGGCCCGGCGTCAGGTAAGCGATCCGGTAGCTCTCCCCCTGCGCGCCGGCGCCGCCCGGCAGCGCGGCCAGCGCCGGCACGGCGAGGCCGAGCGCCGCCGCCCGTCGCAGCGCTTGGCGTCGGCTGAGCCGGCCGGCGAGCAGATCACGCGCGATCCGGTCCAGTCGTGCGTCGGTCATCGGGTCTCCTCCGTGAGAACGCCCTCACCCCAACCCCGCCCCCTTGGGAGGGGGCGGGGAGCCGCACGACGCCGCGCGGCCGAGGGGACGAGTATCGCCTGTCCGCCCCCGCTTCGCGCGCCCGGCCGGCAGCGACGCCGCTCTCCCCGACATCGGAGGTTCGCCGGCTGCTACCGATCCGTCCTCGTTCCCGATCGGGATGTGTCGACTTGGCACGGGTTCGGCGAGGCCCGCCGATGAAGGGTGGCTACGGTGACGCCACGCACGCAGGAAGGGGCGCACGGTCGTGCGCCCTCCTCCTCGTCGCGCGTCTCCATCCCAGGAATCACCCCTGCGGGCCTAGCGACCACGAAGGCGGCGCAACCGCCGAGACCCCAACCGCCCTCGCTCCCCAGCCCTCACCCCCGCCGCCGCGATAACCGCTCCACCAGCACCGAGAGGATGATCACCGCGCCGACCGCGGTCCCCTGCCAGAAGGCATTGACGCGGAGCAGGTTCAGGCCGTTGTTGAGGACCCCGATCAGAAAGACGCCGATCAGGGTCCCGACCAGGCTCCCCTTGCCGCCGAAGAGGCTGGTGCCGCCAATCACCACCGCGGCGATGGTGTCGAGCTCGAAGCCGGTCCCGGTGTCCGGGTCGATCGCGCCGAGGCGACCGGAGAGGATCAAGGCCGCGACGGCGCAGAGGAGCCCAGTCGCTGCGTACGGCAGCACCTTGTAGGCGCGGACGTCAACGCCGGAGAGGCGGGCCGCCTCCTCGTTGGAGCCGATCGCGTAGAGGAAGCGCCCCGGCTTGGTCCGGGTGAGCAAGATATGACCGACCGCGAAGCAGACGACGAAGGTCAGCGTGTACCAGGGGAGACCGTCGAACGCACCGCCCCGGCCCCAGACCCGGTAGGCGTCTGGCAGGCCGACGATCGACTTCGCGTCGGAGATGACGTAGGTCAGGGAGTTGGTGATCGAGAGCATGCCGAGGGTGACGATGAAGGCGGCCAGCCGCCCGTAGGCGACCAGGAGGCCGTTGACGAGCCCGACCGCCAGCCCGACCAGCAGGGTGACCGCGATCCCGAGCGCGACCTGCTCGCCGCTGCCGCGGGTCATCGTCAGGCCGCCGACCATCGCGGCGAAGGCGGCGATGCCGCCGACCGAGAGGTCGATGCCGCCGGTCAGGATCACCAGCGTCTGCCCGATCGCGATCAGGCCGATGGCGGTCACCTGCCAGGAGACGTTGCGGAGGTTGCCGGCGCTCAGGAAGTTCGGCGCCGCCACCGATAGCGCCGCGCAGAGCAGCACGAGCGCGGCCAGCATCGCCCCCTCGACCCGGTACTCCTCGGCGAACCGCCGCCTCCCCTCCCCCGTCCTGCGTGCCCGCACGACGTGCGGCCCCGTAACCCCTCGCGCCTGCGGTGCCCCGGCCATGCGTCCCCCACCCCGTCGCCCCGTGCCGCCGATCACGGCTCCGGCCCGCCATCCTACACCGCACCGCTTTCTCCCCGCGCCGACCCCCGCTTCCGGTAGCCCCTCCGTCGGCCCAAACGCCCGCGCCCGGTGCATGGGCGCGATTCGTTCCGCCCTGCTCCCAAGCCGCCACGTCGAACGGCGTCGCTGGGGTCAGCGACGGGGCGCGATGAATCGCGCTCCTACCGGATGCGCCACGGTCGAAGGCACCCCTTCCCCGGCACCCCGCCACCATGATCCGAACTTCTCGCCCCCGTCGTCATGCCGCCGCCGTCGGCACCTCCCCCGGCGCCCGCGCCGCGTGTGCCAGGATCGCCTCCTCGCTCGCTTCGGCGTGCGGTAGCTCGGCGACCAGGGCGCCGTCGCGCATCACCAGGACGCGGTCGGCGAGGGCCAGGATCTCCGGCAGCTCCGAGGAGACGAGCAGGATCGCGGTGCCGCGCGCCGCCAGACGGTCGATCAGGCCGTAGAGCTCGAACTTGGTGCCGACGTCGATCCCCCGCGTCGGCTCGTCCAGGATCAACAGCTCCGGCTCCGTCGCCAGCCACTTCGCCAGCACCACCTTCTGCTGGTTGCCGCCCGAGAGGCTGCCGGCCCCCTGCCAGAGCCGCGGCGCCTTGATCTGGAGATCCGCGACCAACTGGCGCGCCCGCGTCAGCTCCCGCCCGGGTCGCAGCCAGAACCCGCCGCGGGCGGCGAGGTCGGCCAGCGCCACGTTCTGCGCGATCGGCAGGTCGACGAGCAGCCCGTGCGCCTTCCGGTCTTCCGGCACCATCGCCGCCCCTTCCCGGATCGCCGCCGCGGGCGAGTCGAGCAGCCCCGCCCGACCCCGGAGCACGACCTCGCCCCGCTCCGCCCGGTCGGCGCCGAAGACGGCCCGAATCAGCTCCGTGCGGCCGGCTCCGACCAGCCCGGCGACCCCGACCACCTCTCCGCGGCGGACGCCGAACGAGGCGTCGCGGACGTGGCGGCCGCGGCAGAGACCCCGCACCGTCAGCACCGGCTCCCCCGGCGGGGTCCGGTGCCGGACCGCGAACAGGTCACCCAGGTCGCGGCCGACCATGGCCCGGATCAACTGGGGCTCGGTGGTGGCCCCCGTCAGGAAGGAGCCGGAGGGGGAGCCGTCGCGGTAGACGGTGATCCGGTCGGCGAGCGAGAAGACCTCTTCCAGGCGGTGGGTCACCAGCAGGAACGCCGTGCCCCGCGCCCGCAGCCGCCGGATCAGGGCGAAGAGGACGCCGACCTCGTGCGGGCTAAGGGTTGCGGTCGGCTCGTCGAGGACGACGAGCCGGGCCTCCTGCGAGAGGGCACGCAGGATCTCGACCATCTGCTGCTCGGCGACGGAGAGGTCGGCCACCTTACGGTCGGGGTCGACCGGTAGGTCCCAGCCGAGCCGTTCGAACAGCTCCCGCGTCCGGCGCCGGATCGTCGGCCGGTCGAGCCACCAGCCGCCGCGGTACGCCCCGCGGTGGACGAGAAAGATGTTCTCCGCGACCGAGAGGTCCGGGATCAGGCTCAGCTCCTGGAGCACGATCGCAATCCCGGCTCGAACCGCCTCGGTCGTGTCCCGGAATGCGACCGGGACGCCGTCCCAGACGATCGTCCCCTCGTCCGGGGCCTGGACGCCGGCGACGATCTTGGCCATCGTCGACTTGCCGGCCCCGTTCTCCCCCATCAGGGCGTGGACCTCGCCGGCCCGCACCTCCAGGTCGACCCCGCGGAGCGCGGCGATGCCACCGTACCGCTTGGTGATCCCCGTCGCCCGCAGGAGGACGTCGTCCATCGCCCACTCCACCGCTTTGTCCGTCGCTCCGCCGTGGGCAGGCTACCGTATTCCGCGCGGCGGGTCCGATCCGCGTCACCCCGCGCGATGGGGGCACACCCTCTCTCCACCATAGCCTGCCAGGTAACGCCTGTGTCGACCCCCCTGTTTAGACAGAATCGCAGGCATATTCGCGCGTGCGGCGCGCCGGGCGGGGGACGATCGTGTGCGTCTCCTTTGTCGGCCACAAGCAGGGCGGGGCGAACGCCGGCGCCTCCCGTGCGTCCAGACGGCGCCGGACCGGTCCCACCCAGGCCCACCCAGGCGCTCGCCGCCGACAAGGGCAATTGGCGGCGAGCGGCCACTTGGTTCGATCGGGCAGCCGGTCCGGGGAACCACCGAGGGCGGATCTTCTGCGTCGGATGGGGCGCTCGCGACCGACCCGTCTACCGGTCTACGGGACACGCCGCCCGCACCAGTCGTGGAGCGTCGTCGTTGGAGCGCCGAGCAGAGGTTGGCCTCGGTCGCGTCGCCCCCGTCGCCGCGACGCTGCATCGCCCGGATCAAGGCGATGGTGGCGCCGAGCTTCCGGCTCATGACCGTCGCATCCAGGGCCGCCATCGCCGGCAGCGGGAGCGAGACGACCCGCACCCCGGGCTCGACCAGCGATGCATAGAGCCGCAGCGCCGCCGGGATCGGGACCGCCTCCGGCCCGTGGACGGCGAAGCCCCGGTGCGCCGCCTCCGGCGGCCGGAACGACCGAGCAACTATCACCGCAAAGTCGTCGGCGACCACCATCCGGAACGGGTGGGGCCGGCGGCCGATGACGACGGCGCGCCGGCCCCGGGCGTGCTTCGGCAACGTCTCCATGAAGTAGACGGGCTTGAAGATCGTGAACGGAACGCTGCTGGCTCGGATCGCTTCCTCAGCCCGGAACTTCGCGACGAGCGACGCCGCCCCGGCGTCGGAGGCGGCCAACCCGTGCGAGAGGTACGTGAGCCGACCGACCCCGCGCCGCGCCGCGAGCGCCGCGATCCGGGCCGTCCCCGGTGCTCGACGCGATCGATCGCGCTAGGGTCGGCGCCCCCGCCCAAGCTGACGTGGACGCCGTCGCAGCCGGCCACCGCCGCCTCCAGCGCCGCTGCGTCGTCGACCTCCCCCTCCATGTCGGCGACGTCCGGACCGAGCGTGGCGCGGGCGCGCTCGGCGTCTCGGACCAGGATTCGGACTACGAACCCGTTGGCGCGGAGCCGCCGCACGACCGGCTCCCCAAGCATCCCCGTGCCGCCGACGACGAGGATTGTCTCCGTGCCCATGGCGAGCCCTTTCGCGGGGCCCGATCGTACCGTCAACCCCGCCGCCCCGGGCGGGTGGCCAGGCCCGCTGCCCGGGGCGCCGACGTCGCGTCCAGCACCGTAAGGGTCAGCCCTATCACGTTGAGGACGTTCCGGATGGTGTGGAGACGCGCCCACCGATCCGTGAGGTCCAAGAGTTCCTCGCGGGGCGTCGAATCTGGGGAGAGGGCCACCAGACGATTGTTGATCGGCACGTTGCGGGTGAGCGTGATCACCAACATCGCGGCGTAGCAGATCGACCCAGCCAGGCGAAAGCGGAAGGGCGCCGATCGCCGGTCCCGATCGAGGAGGAGGACCGGCAGGAAGGAGGCGAGGGTCGAGGACATAAAGACCGGCATGATCTTTCCGTAGCGACGCGTTAAAGCCTGCTCGGCGAGGATGTGGGCTTCGAGCGGCAGGTCGCGGAGCGCCGGGTGGGCCGTCACCCGGCTGCCGAACTCGTTGCCGGTCAGCATCCCCGCCAAGACCAGGTTCACGACGGGGGCGATCCTCGGGGCCATCGCTTCCTCCTCCTCGACGGCGGGCATCGTATGTCCGGTCCGACATTACACAGCCTTCACCGTGCGAGTTGCTATCGTCCGCGTCAAGCCGGACGGGGAGGTCGCGATGCACGCATTGGGCTACGCCCTGCTCGGCCTCTTGGCTCGCGAGCCCCAGTCGGGGTACGAACCGATGAGCCAGATCAAGGAATGGATCGGACCCTTCTGGAGCACCAGTCACAGCCAGGTCTACCCCCGAACTGGCCCGCCTGGAGGCGGAGGGCTAAGAGCGCCTATCAAAACCGGGGAGGTGCGTGGCAAACTGGAGGCATGGCCACCCCGCTCGTGAGCGACGACCTGTGGGCCGTCGTCGCCCCGCTGCTGCCGCCCGAGCCGCCGAAGCCCAAGGGCGGCCGACCGCGCGTGCCGGATCGCGCCGCGCTGACCGGGATCGTCTTCGTGCTCGAGTCCGGCATCCCCTGGGAGATGCTGCCCCAGGAGCTGGGGGGCGGGTCGGGGATGACCTGCTGGCGCCGCCTGCGCGACTGGCAGGCGGCCGGGGTGTGGGACCGCGTCCACCGGGGGCTGCTGGACCGCCTGGGCGGAGCGGGTCGCCTCGACTGGAGCCGGGCCTCGCTGGACGCGGCCAGCGTGCCGGCCAAAAGGGGGGCGCATGCACCGGCCCCAGCCCGACGGACCGGGGGAAACCGGGCACGAAGCGCCACCTTGTGGTCGACCGCGCCGGCATCCCGCTCGCCGCGCTCCTGACCGGCGCCAACCGCCACGAGTCGGTCGTCTTCGAGGAGCTGCTCGATGCGATCCCCCCGACCAAGCAGCCCAACGGGCGGCGGCGCAAACGCCCGAGCAAGCTGCACGCCGACAAGGCCTACGACATCCCCCGCTGCCGCGCCGCGCTGCGTCGCCGCCACAGCCGGGTCCGCATCGCCCGCAAGGGCATCGACAGCAGCGCGCGGCTCGGTCGTCACCGCTGGGTGGTCGAGCGCACCCTGGCGTGGCTCAACCGCTTCCGGCGCCTGACGGTGCGCTACGAGCGCCGCGCCGACATCCACCGGGCGTTCCTCTCCCTCGGCTGCGCGCTCATCTGCTGGACTGCCCTCCCATGAGCGGTTTTGATAGGCGCTCTTATGGGGTCCGCCGGACGCTGTCGCTTGGGGAGGAAACTGGGCGACGGCGGGTTTGGCCCTCCGCGCCGCGCGGCTCAAATGAGCTCGCCGTACTCGGCGACCTCCCACGGATCGATGCGCTGATTGAAGCCGGGCCGGCCATAGTCGGGGATCGTGGTGCGGCACTTGGCCGCCTCGTAGCGCTTGACCTGGAGGAAGAGCGTGACGAACTCCTCCCCGAGGAGCGCGCACAGCGGGGCGTCGGCTTCGAGCGCGTCGAGGGCGTCGTCCAGGGAACGCGGGAGCGGTGTCAGGCGCGGGTCCTCGGTGATGTCGCCGGTCGAGGGTGGGGGAGGGGTGAGACGGCGCCGAAGGCCGTCGAGGCCGGCGGCGAGAAGGCCGGCGGCGGCGACGTAGGGATCGGCCGCGGCACCCCCGATTCGGTTCTCGACCCGGGTCGCCTGCCCCGCCGCGTGCGGAACACGGATGGCAGCCTGCCGGTTCTCGTACCCCCAGGAGACGTTGGTCGGGGCGAAGATGTGCGGGCGGTAGCGCTTGTAGCAGTTGACGGTCGGCGACAGGAGGGCGGCGAGCGCGGGCGCGTGCAGCAGTTGGCCGGCGAGGTAGTGGCAGGCGAGGTCGGACAACGGCGTGTCGCCGGCGTCGCTCTTGACTCCGGCGAAGGCGTTGGCGCCGGTCTCGGGGGAGATCAGGCTCTGGTGGACGTGCCCGCCGCTGGCCGCCTCGTCGACGATCGGCTTGGTCATGAAGCTGGCGAGGTAGCCGTGCCGCACGGCGAGCTCTTTGACGGTCGTTCTGAAGGCGAACGCCTGGTCGGGGGCCACCAAGCCATCGCCGGCCTCGAACGTGACCTCGATCTGCCCCGGCGCGTTCTCGACGAAGTAGACGGTCGGTTTGATACCGAGGGGTGGCAACGCGTCGAACAAGGCGGCGACGAACGCCGGGTCGAACTGGTTGCGCAGGGTGGCCGCAAGTTGACGGTCGGCGAAGACCGGCCGGCGCCCGCCATCGGTCAAGTAGAACTCGTACTCGAAGCCCAATCGCGGGAGGTAGCCTACCGCGGCGAACGCCGCGATCAGCCGGCGCGCGACATTGCGTGGTGCCAGCGGCGAGAACTCACCATCGGCCGTCCGCAAGTCGCAGACGACGCGGGCGGTACCCGGCGCGTGCTCGAGGACGGCGAGGGTCGACAGGTCCGGGGTCATCAGGAACTCGCGCAGGAGCGGCGGGTCGCCCGGGTAGGCGTCGGGCGGGAGGTCGTCGGCGCGGGCGTCGGAGTGGAGCATGCCGCCGTAGAAGGGGGTGCCCTCGTGCAGGACCTTCGGGAACTGCCCCAGCGGGAGGATTTTCGAGCGGGCGATACCGTGGAGGTCCGAGAACTCGAGCCGGACGAACCGTACCCCTGCCGCGCCGAGCAGCCGGGTCACAGCTTCGGCGGTGATCGAGCTTTCCATAAGACTCCCTCAGACGCTCAATCTCCGACTTCCGGCTCCTTGCCGCTGGCTGGTCGCTCCATGCCGAGTTTCGGGCCCGAGCCCGCTTCCTGACCTTGGCGCATCGTCACGTTGACGGGCGCGTCGTGGTCGTGCGCTGGCCCCTCGAATGGCGGCACGGGCAACCCAGCGATCCAATCCATCCCGTCATCGGTTGCCGGGCCGATCGGGTCCGGTCTCAGCAACTTGGGCGATCCCTGCGCCGCCAGCCAATCACCCGGTTTCTGACCCGCGAGAGTGCCACGGCCATTGCTCCCACTCCGCCGCCGGCCCAGCCCGACCGCTCAGGCGTTAAACCACAAGCATAGCGGGCCTTGTGGACCCCCGTCGGTGGACGTGGAACCGCTGAAGGGGTCACGAGGTGCCCGCAAACCCGTGCGGGTCGGCTATGGGCTTGGCGTCCCGGCCGCCGAGGCAGGCTCGTCCGGGGCCTGGCCGCGGAACTCGGCAACGAGCCAGCGGTCGCCGACCCGGGCGAAGACCAGGAAGGTGTCCGGCGGCGCCGGGGTGGTCGGGTCGCCCACCGCCAGGGACGCCGCGACCCGCCCGTCGGGCAGGACCCGCACGTCGCTGACGCCCTGCAGCGTCTGCCGGGCCTCGGGCGGGACCGGCACCGGCGGTTGCGCCAGGGCGGCGCGGACCTCGGCCTCCGCCTGGTCCGGGGGCGGGCCGAACCCGGCGGCCAGGGCGTCAGTGTAGAGCGCGAGGAGACGGGCGAAGTCGCCGGCGTTGGCGCGGGCGACGAGCTCGCGAGCGGTGGCGGTGATGCCGGCCACCGTCGCCGCGTCCGCCGGCTCACCGGCCGGCGCGGGGGTCGAGGTCGCCGCGGCGGACCCGGGTGGGGGCGTGGCGGCCGGGGCGGACCAGATGGCGATCAGCTCGTCCGCCGACCGGGGCGCCACGGTGCAGGCGTCGGCGGCGATCGGGCTGGCGGCCGGGGTGGCGGCCTGGGCGCCGGCGAGCGGGGGGCCGACGAGGGCGAGCGCGAGGAGCGCGGTCAGCGGCGCGATCGGACGACGCAACGGGGGTCTCCTCTCTCGACCGGTAGGCCATCCGGTCCCGGCCCGGGTCATCGCGGCGACCCGCGCCGAGCCGGCGCACGTCGATTGAGGACGCTCGACCGGGTCGCGCGCGGTCCTGGTCCGTCTGCCGCCGACGGTACCGCTTCCGGGCAACCTGTCAAGCCGACGCGGCGCGCCTCGGGCCGCGGGTAGGGCGTGGCGAAGAGACGGGGACCCTCCCCGGCGGCTGGAGGCCCGTTCTGGCCCGGTCAACGCGCCGGAGGGATGGCGTACCTCGGACCCGACCCCGGGATCGAGCAACCCGAGGCACAGCCGAGCGCGGGCCAGGTGGAGCACCTCGCAGAGCAACTCCGAACGCTGCTCGTCGGGCACCCCGAGGCGGCGGCGGCCGAGCAGCGAGGCCGGCGCAGGCGCAACGACCCGGCGATGCCGACCGAGCCATTCGCTCGACTCGACTCACCGCCGGGCCAGCCGCGGGGTGGTGCCACGGGCATGCACGGCTGAGTAGGGCGTGTCCGCAAATGCGGGACAACGGCGGGGGCCTGCCGCGGCGGGCCCCCGCCGTGCCGCTCTCCCAGCGGCCGGCGCCGCACCCGCGTGACCGCCGGGGCGTGCCGCGGCGCTCGGCGGTCTCGTGGTCCGCATTCCCTGGGGGGGCGCTCGCTACCCGGCCAACTCGCCCGCCTGCTGCTGGAAGATCCCGAACTGCCGGGTGAGGTCGTCGCCGACGAACGCGGTGGCGACGCCCATGTCCTCGGCCACCAGCGCCCCCCGCGAGATGATGCGCCGGAACTCCTCGCCGGCGCGCACCCGACTGAGCTTGTCCGGGTCGCCGCGCAGGAGGAGGAAGCCGTAAAGGTCCCCGCCGTGCGGCTCCAGGGCCACCGGCTCGAAGGCCTCGATCTCCCCCTGCTGCTGGAGCCCGCCGAAGTACTGGAGGGCCTCGTGGAACACCTGCAGCGACTGTTGCTCGCGGCCGCGGACCGGGTGGCCCCAGCCGATGAAGAGGGCGTTCGCCATCGCCTGCCTCCTTCGCTCCTTGCGCCGGCCCCGATCTATGGACCGGCTCTCGGTGCCGCGGACGCGGGCCCCCACGGCGGCCCCGCGGCTCCTTCTGGCATCGCCGCAGACCGCGTGCCACTCGGGCCCGCCTCCACGCGGGTTTGCGGACACGCCCTAGCGGTTCGGCAGGAAAGAATCGCCCGGTCGAACCCAGGGTCGCGGCACCCATCGGTCGATCGGGCGCTGGCTCCCTCGGGCCCGCACACGGGCGGTCAAACAGGCCGCGAGGTTGACCGACGAGGAGCAGGACCGACCCCGCCCGGTCATCCGAATCGCGACGGCACCGGATCGGGCGGCGTCCCGTTCCCCGCCGTCAGGCGTACTCGGGCGTGTCGGCGCCCTCCTCCGAGGAGAAGAGCAGCTTGCGCAGCAAGGCGGCGATCGTCCGCTGTTCCTCCAGCGCGAACGCACGAAGGAAGCGGTGCTCGTTGGCCACGTGGGCCGAGGCCGTCCCATCCGCACAGGTGGCGGTTGTGCAGCCCATGGGACGCGCGGTGGTGGCGAACAAAGCGGCTTCGACGGCCGAGACCGCGACCGCCCAGTGGCCGGCGACGATGCGCTTTTCGGCGCGGCGGATGGGGACAGAAAGGGAGAAGTCGGCGTTACGCGACGAGGCGTCCTTGCCGACCGGGCAGCGGCCTCCGCCGAGCCCGACGATCCGCGAGCAGCGGACGTGATTGTCGACCAGCGCTCGGGCAGCGGGCACCACAGACCGGGCTTATATCCGACGCCGACGCGGTCAACGTCCCCCCAAGCGGCGGGCGAAGATGCCTCGGATCTCCTCCGATCGGGCGCCACCCCCCACCCATACACCGTGCCCGCCGCGTCAAGCCCGGCCGGTGCCAGTTCCAGGCGGCGGTGTGGATCACCGGGACGGTCCGCGGCTGACGCCCCGGGTCGCCGGGGGTGAGCGAAGCGGGCAGCGGCGCCGACCCTTGCCGCTCGACGGCCAACCGTACCTCCGACACCTCGTCCGGCCGATCAGCACGGTCACGGACCGGTGTCTGCTCCCCCGGCGCCACGCCCAGCCCCCCACGGCTCGCTCGGCGGTCGCCGACGAGGAACGGTCCACACCGTGCCCCCCGGCGAACCTTCCGGCAGGCCACCGACCGGTGGCTCCCGGTTGCAGCGCGCTGCCGGGGTGCGATCCCCCCCTCGTGCTCGCGCCAACCTATGGGATTGGTCCGGAGCCCCCCCTGCTCCGCCGATCGCCGGAGGCCAACCCTGCCTAACCCCTCCCGTAGGCAACAGCCCAGGATCGCGTCAATCGCCACATCCGGCCGTTGGTGCAACACCTGCCGGATGCAGCGCCGGCGGGCGCGGAACCGACCTAGCCGCCGGTCGCCTTGCGGAACAGATCGCCGGCGCGCTCGACCACCCCGCCTGCATCGCCCGATTCCCCTCCCAGGACCCGGTCGAGCAATCCCTCCACCGGGGCCGGGGCCCCGCCGACAACGTTGTCCGCGAGCCCTTCGCCCTGGGCCGTCACGTCCCCAAGCGCCGCCTCGCCGTGGCCGGCGAGGTCGTCCACCGCTGCCTCCCCTCGGTCGCCCAGCCCGCCCAGGGCGCCATCGACCGCGTCGCGGATCCGGTCCATTGCTCTCGTCCTCCCGCCTTTCGGCTTGCGCCCGCCGGCCGGCCCGGCAGCTCCTCAGGGAGGTCCTCGCAGGCCGGGTGCCACCCCCGCCCGCTTTGCACCTTTGCTCGAAGGGGCAATCGGCACCCCGCCCATCGCGGTCGCCGAGACGATGGGCGGCGGCACCGGGGACAATCGGCACCGGACCCCCTGTGCGCCGAACACGCTCCGTCCCCCCTACGCCGAACGACCTACTCCCCGCGCCGGCGACGTAGGCCGCCCCCTTCGCCGCGCCGCCGCGGAATACGCCGTTCGGCCCATGCGCGGCCAAGGGTCGTTCCCTATGCTGGTTTCCGTCGGGAGTCGCCAAGCGGCGACAAGGAAGCAAACGAAGGAGACCAATCGCGATGGCCGTCGATCTGTCCGTTTCCACTCTGCTCACCGAGGCGAAGCTCGCGGATTTCGCGCGGGAGGCCGCCCGGGCGCGGCGCGTCGCCCAGGCGCCCGTCCCGGCCCGGTCGCGCCGCCGGGGCCTGCTCGGCCTCGCCGCCGCCACCCTCCTCACCCTCGGCGCCGCCGCCGGCGCCGCCGCCCACGACGGGCACGACGCCGACGCCTTCGCCGGCAACGGCGGGGTCGCGGTGTCGGAGGCCCCCGGCGGCGCGATCGGCGTCGGCGACGTCACCTCGGGGGAGAACGCCGGCAACGTGATCGCCGTCGGCGACGTCCTCGACGGGAGCGTCGCCGTCGACGGCGGGGCCGTCTTCACCTGGACCGGCCTCGGTGCCAGCGCCGACGGCGGGGTCGGGATCGCCGACGCCGGCGGCGGCGACGAGAACGTGGCGATCGCGATCGCCGACTGCGACGCGCACGACCGCGACCGGGACGGCCGCGACGACCGCGACGGCCGCGACTGCGGCTAGGCACCGGTTTCCCCGGCGTCGCCACGGCGGCGACGCCGGAGCCGGCCGGGCGCGAGGAGCGCCGAGAGGAGCGACCCATGGAGACCACGACCACCGTGCCGGCCCGCGAGCCGATCCGGATGACGATCATGATCCTGCCGCCATCGCCGCCGTCCGTTGGCCCGGCGCCCGTCGCGGACGTCACGATGACGGCCCCCAACGGGTGGTCGAACTGGCCGGAGGGGGAGCCGACCTGGGAGGACGCCGAGTGGCAGTAGCGGCCGTCCCGGAACCCGCTCCGCACCCATCCCCCGCCGCCGACCCGACCGCTTCGCGCGCCGCGTCGACCCCGGCGCGCGAGAACCAGAAAGGGCCCCCGATGCGTCTGCACCCCCTGCACGAGGTCTATCTCGGCATCCGCGCCGACGGAGCGCCGGCTCGGAGCGTGGGTGACCTGCACCCGCTGCACCAGGTCTACCTCGGCGCGGCGCCGGCAGCGGTGACCCCGGCCGCGATCGGGGGTGAGGACACCCCTGCCGGGTTGGCCGTGGCCGATCCGGACGCGGCGTCCCGCTCGGCGGTCGCGCTCCCCGCCGCGACGGTCGCCGAGCGCGCCAGCGCGTGAGGCGCACCGGACGATCGAGGGGAACGAAGGGGGGCGCCACGGCCACAGCCGTCGCCCCCCTTCCCGTGCGCCCGGCCCTCCGAGTTTGGGCCCGTCCTCGAGGGTCTATCGTCTATCCCGCGATCGACCCGGCTCGCCCCCACGGTCTCGCTCTTGAGAGACAATGCGCGGCCCCTCCTCCAAGGCGAGCAGACGGACACCCTCGTTCCCGTGCCCTTGAATCTTTGACTGGGCGGCACCTCGGAACTTGACACAGAGCAGTCAGAGGTCTTGACAAGAAAATCCATCTTTGCTAGGTTAAGCGCCAGACGGATCGGCCGGACGTGGCCGCCGTCGCCCGGTTCGGGTTCGCGAAAGCGCGCTTGGATTGCGCGATGGAGGTGATGGACGATGATCGGTACCCGCTCCCTTTCGCCGGAAGTCGTCGGCCTGCGGCAGGCGATGGACCAGCTCCTCGACGAGAGTTTCGTCGGCGGTCCGTTCCGCACGCTCTGGTCCCAGGGCCGCGCCGGCACCGGCGCCCCCGCCGCTCCCCTGCCGCTCGACGTCTACGCCACCCAGGACGCCTTCGTCATCGCCGCAGCGGTGCCGGGCCTGCGTCCCGACGACCTGGAGGTCACCTACAGTCAGGGCACCGTCGTGCTGAGCGGCGCGGTCGGTGCGGCGGAGACCACGGGGGTGACCTGGTACGCGCGCGAGCTGTGGCACGGCCGGTTCCAACGGGCGGTGAGCCTGCCCTTCGAGGTCGACCCCGACAAGGCCGAGGCGAGCTTCGAGCACGGCATCCTCCGGATCCGGCTGCCGAAGGCGGAGCACGCCAAGCCCCGTCGGATCCCGATCCAGGTCACGGCCGGCGGGACGACCCAGGCGATCGGGGAGGGAGACCCGGCCGCGGGCCAGCGCTAACGCCGCCCCTGCCGACGGCCGTCCGCGGCCGCTCCCCCCAATCCCGAGTTCGCGACGCCCGGCGCCGACCGCGCCGGGCGTCGCCGTTCGCGCCCCGGATGGGCCCTCCCCGCCTCGCACCCCGCACCCACCAGGCCGTGCGGGGGTGCGGCAACTTCGGCCCCACGCCTCCCCCCGGCCGATAGGCCCTGCGACGCGACCCGGATCGACGTCACCGGCACGACCTCGTGGGCATATGCGCCCGCGTTGGCCCATCCGAGGAGCGACGAGCGGCGGTGGCCGGCGGGACGATTCCTGTTGCTGAAGAGGCCGGCTTTGCGCCGTGTTGACGCGCGGCCGCAACCGGTGCTCGCGGTGGCGTTAGAGGATTTGGCAAGGGCAGGCTCCGTTGCGTTCGGCCGATTTCCTCGAACCCGTTACGTCCTCCGGCGTCTCGGAGGCAGTGCGCGGGGAACCTCAGGCTCCCGTTCCGCACGCCCACACGGAGACGACGGGATCGCCGCGCGGGGCGCCCGGCGAAGCCGGGCTCGGAGTGATGATCCGCCAGCGGATTCCAGAGCCGGCGGCACAATCATCGTCATAGCCCACCGATTGTTCTCCCCAACGTACCGTTCTATAGTCACCCCGTTATGTATCCGTCCGATGAGCGATGCCCATGACGGTCGCTCAAGGCCTCGCCCTCTCGCTGAAGGCGAAGCGTTTCCGTTGGCTCGCCGACCCCTCACGGTTGGCGAGCCTGGAAGCGCTGCGTGGCCGCGAGTGGACCACCTCCGAGCTGGTCGTCACCACCGGCCTCTCCCGGCCGAACGCCTCGGCCCACCTCTCCCGCCTGCGCGACCGCGGGCTGGTCGAGCGGAAGCCCCGGGGCCGCTTCGTCGTGTGCCGCCTGCGGGACGATGGGGTGGTCTGCCTGCCCGCGCACGGCGAGGAAGTTCCGGCCGACGTTGCGGCGAACGTCGTCGCCTGCACCCGGTCCGATGCGTCCGCCGTTCTCTCGGAGGCGTTGCGGTGAGCCAGTCGGCGACGCTCGAAACCGTGGAGGTGCCCATCTCCGGGATGGACTGCGCCGGCTGCGCCAAGGGGGTCCAGCAGGCCCTCGCGGCGTGCCCCGGCGTTGCCTCGGCCGACGTGCTGCTGGCAGCGGAGAAGGCCGTCGTCCGGCTCGACCCGGCGCGGGTCGACCGGGACGCGATCCGCCGCGCCGTCGAGGGGGCCGGTTACCGCGTCCCGGAGCCGGCCAGCGCGGCCCGCAAGGAGACCACCGTCGCCGGCGAATCGGCGGCGTCCGCCGCCGGCGCGCGGGGCTTCACCCGGGCCGTCCTCGGCCTCTTCGCCGTCGTCGCCGCCGCAACCCTCCTGATCGTGGTCGTCGGGGAGTGGCTCGGGCTCTTCGCGCGGCTGACGGAGCGGATCCCCTTCCCGATCGGGGCGGCGGTCGTCGCCGCCCTCGGCTACCCGGTCTTCCGGAACGTGGCCCGGGCCGCGCGGCGTCGCCAGGTCGTCTCCCACACCCTGATGTCGGTCGGGGTGCTGGCGGCGCTGGCGGTCGGCCAGTGGCCGACGGCGGCGATCGTCGTCTTCTTCATGCGCGTCGGCGACTTCGCCGAGGGGTTCACGACCGAGCGCGGTCGGCGGGCAGTCAAAGATCTCCTGGCGCTCTCCCCCCAGACGGCGCGCGTCGAGCGGGGCGGCCGGGAGGAGGAGGTGCCGATCGCCCGGGTCCTCCCCGGCGACCTGGTCGTCGTCCGCCCCGGGGAGACGATCCCGGTCGACGGCGAGATCGTCGCCGGCCGGGCGACGGTCGACCAGGCGACGATCACCGGCGAGTCGGTCCCGGTCGAGGTCGGCCCCGGCACCCCGGTCTTCGCCGCCACCCGGGCGACGCTCGGTTCCTTGCGCCTCCGCGTCACCCGCGTCGGTGCCGAGACGACCTTCGGCCGGGTCGTCAAGCAGGTGGAGCAGGCCGAGGCGAACCGGGCGGACGTCCAGCGCCTGGCCGACCGCTTCTCCGGCTACTTTCTGCCGACCGTCGGCGCCATCGCGGCGCTGACCTTCCTCCTCTCGCGCGACCCGCTGGCGACGGCCGCGGTGTTGGTGGTCGCCTGCTCCTGCTCGCTGGCGCTGGCGACGCCGATGGCGATGCTTGCCTCGATCGGTGCCGGCGCCAAGCGCGGCCTGCTGATCAAGGGTGGCAAGCACCTCGAAACCCTCGCCCGCGCCGACGTCGTCCTGCTCGACAAGACCGGGACGTTGACGCTCGGGCGGCCGGCGGTGACCGACGTCATACCGCTCAACGGCCTCTCCGCGGACGAGGTCCTCTCCCTCGCCGCCGCGGTGGAGCGGGACTCCGAGCACCCCCTGGCGGAGGCGGTCCGCGCCGCCGCCGGCGAGCGGCGGCTGACGGTCCCGCCGGCGGAGGGGTTCGCGGCGATCCCCGGTCAGGGCGTCCGGGCGCGGGTCGGCGGCGCGGTCGTCACCGCCGGTAACCGCCGACTGGTGCCGGGTGCGGCGGGCCTGCCCCAGGTGGCGGCGCTGGAGGCGGCGGGCAAGACGACGCTGCTGATGGCGCGGGACGGGGAGCCGACGGCGATCATCGCCGCCACCGACACCCTCCGCCCGGAGGTGCCGGCCGCGATCGCCGAGCTGAAGGCGCTCGGCCTGCACCGGATCGAGCTGTTGACGGGCGACAACGAGCGGACGGGGGCGGCGGTTGCCGCGCGGCTCGGGATCTCGTACCGGGCCAACCTCCTGCCGGAGGACAAGATCGCCGTCGTGAAGGAATACCAGGCCCAGAAGCGGACGGTGGTGATGATCGGTGACGGGGTCAACGACGCCCCGGCCCTGGCCCAGGCGGACGTCGGGATCGCGATGGGCGCCGCCGGCAGCGACATCGCGATCGAGGCGGCCCACGTCGCGCTGATGCGGGACGACTGGACGCTGGTGCCGGAACTCTTTCGGATCGCCCGCCGCACGATGGGGGTCGTCAAGGTCAACATTGGCTTCACCGCGGCCTACAACGTCGTCGGCCTGACCCTGGCCGCCTTCGGCGTGCTGCCCCCGATCCTGGCCGCCGCCGCCCAGTCGCTGCCCGATCTCGGCATCCTCGCCAACTCCGCCCGGCTGCTGCGGCAGCGCGCGGGCGCCGGGCGGTAGGCGCGGGGACGGCTGCGCGAGAGGCAACCCAACCGATCCGCCGATGGGCGGGGACGCTCGTCGGACGGCGCGCGGGCCATCGGGCTTCGGTAGCCTCCTTCGCCGCCCGGTACCGTCACAGGGCGTAGACTTTATGTCGTGCAGGAAGCGCGGCGGGTATCCTGGCCCGCCGTGCCCATCGATCGGCCGCCCGACCCGGAGAGGACCCGACGCCTCGTGCCCGCCCCCCCGAACCCGCGCGCCCGCCGTTCGCCGTTGATCCGCGCGGCCGACCCGGCGGGCGCCGGTCGCGACCGCCGTCGCTTCCTCCCCTTCCTCGCCCTGGGGATGGCCGCGCTCCTGGCAGCCGCCCTGGTCGGCTGGGGAGCCTTCGCCGGCAGCGAGGACACGGAGGAGGCCGCGGGGCTGGTGGGCACCGGTGCGGTCGAACTGGCGGCGCCGATCGACGGACCCGATCGGTGGGACGGAGCGTGGGCGCGCCTCCGGATCGCGCCGGCGCGGACGGGCACGAACACGGTCGTCCTGCGGGCGACCGACGGCGAGGGGACACCGGTCCCCGCCGGCGCTGCGCCGCCGCTGGCCGTCACGGTCGCCGGTCTCGACGACCCGGCGGCCGCGCTCCCGGTCGACGTCGCCGCCGACGGTAACGGGGTATTCACCGGCGAGGCGACGCTCAACGCCACGGGTTGGTGGCGTGCCGAGGTGACCGCGGCCGACGCCGGTTCCCCGGCGCCACTCCCCTTCTACCTGCTGCTCCCCGACCCGAACCTGCACGGCACCGACGCCCCGGGCTTGCCCGAGAGCGACCCGGCGGCGCAAGCCGTCTTCGAGCGCGGCCGGGCGGCCCTGACCGCGCTCCACCGCGTCCGCTACCGCGAGTCGCTCGGCGACGGCCAGGGCCACCTCGCGTTCGCGGAGTGGGCGGTCAGCGACGGGACCGACGGCGCACCGGCCGCCTCCTCCTACCGGGCGCCGGGCGGCACGGAGGCCATCGTCGTCGGCGACCGGCGCTGGCTGCGGCGGCCGGGTACCGGTTGGGAAACGGGAGCGGCGGCGCCGGTCGTGCCCCCCGCCGACTGGGGCGGCGACTACGCCGCCGCGACCGGCTTCCGCCTCGGCGGGGAGGAGACGGTCGACGGCGAGCCGTGCCGGATCGTCACCTTCGCCGTCCCGGAGCAGACCGAGCCGCGGCGGTTGGCCGCCGCCTGGTACGCCTGGTGGGTCGGTACCGAGAGCGGCCAGATCCGCCGCGAGGCGATGGTCTCCCGCAACCACTACATGCTCCACGAGTACGCCGACTTCGACGCCCCGCTGGCGATCGCGCCGCCGGCCGACGCCCCGGCCGCAGCCTCCGCGACGGCAACGCCGATCGCGTCGCCTGGTCCCTGACGCGGCGCGAACCGAGACGTCGGTCGAAGCCGACGCGAGCCGGCGGACCGTAGCCCCTCGCCTCGCCATCGAGGGCGCCGCGTGTGCTAGTATTAGCCTCAACAAATCCACGAAGCGGAGGACGTCGAAGAGAATGAACGATCGCTGCGCGATCACCGCGTAGGAGGGGCTACAGGGTGGCCAACCGAGGCACGAGAAACGTAGGTCTTGTCGTCGTCATCGCCGTGGCGGCGGCGGTGGCGGTGGCGATGCTGCTCAGCGCCCTGTTCGGCAGCGGCCTGCCGACGATCGGGGCGCAGGAGGGGGGCGAGCGGCTGCGGGTCACGACGACGACGGGGATGATCGCCGACTTGGCCGCGAACATCGGGGGCGACCGGGTCGAGGCCACGGCCCTGATGGGACCGGGGGTAGACCCCCACCTCTACAAGCCGAGCGCGGGGGATGTCGGCAAGCTGGAGGAGGCGGATCTCATCCTCTACAACGGCCTGGAGCTCGAGGGCCGGATGACCGACATCCTCGTCCAGGTCGCGCGCTCCGGCCGGCCGACGGTCGCGGTGGCCGAGAGCATCCCAGAGGAGGAGTTGCGGGAGCCGCCCGAGTTCGCGGGCCGCTTCGACCCCCACGTCTGGTTCGACGTCACGCTTTGGAAGCTGGCCGCGCAGCGGGTCATGGAGGGTCTGACGGAGGCCGAGCCGGCATCGGAGGCGCTCTTCCAGGCGAATCTCGATGCGTACCTGCCGCAACTCGACGAACTCGACCGGTACGTTCGGGACGAGGTCGCCCGCATCCCGGAGGGGCAACGGGTGCTGATCACCGCCCACGACGCTTTCGGCTACTTTGGTGCCCAGTACGGGATGGAGGTCCGCGGCCTGCAGGGCACGAGTACCGCCAGCGAGGCGAGCGCCGGCGACGTTCAGGCGCTGGCGGAGCTGATCGCCGAGCGGCGGTTGCCGGCCATCTTCGTCGAGTCGAGCGTGCCGCAGGCGACGATCGAGGCGGTCCGGGAAGCGGTCCGCTCCCGCGGCTTCGAGGTCGTGATCGGCGGCTCGCTCTTCTCCGACGCGATGGGGGAGACGGGAACGCCGCAGGGGACCTACCTCGGCATGGTCCGCCACAACGTCGACACCATCGTCACCGCCCTCACCGCGCCGCCCGTGGCCGCCGCCCCATAAGGATGTCCGACGGCGGGCGGCGCTCGCCGCCCGTCCCAGCGCCGCGGAGACGAAACGCATGATCGCGCCGCCCACATCGTCCACCCCACCGATCCCGCCGGTCGCGCACCCTACCCCGTCCCCCCAACGGGCGGTGCCCCCGGTCGCGGCGGTGGGGACGCCGGCCGTCTCGATCCGCGACCTGACCGTCGCCTACCGCGACAAGCCGGTCCTCTGGGACGTCGAGCTGGAGATCCCGGCCGGCAGCCTGACGGCGATCATCGGACCGAACGGCGCCGGCAAGTCGACGCTGATCAAGGCCGCGCTCGGGCTGGTCCCGGTCGCCGCCGGCACGATCGAGTTCTTCGGCAAGGCGTACGACCGGCAGCGCCGGATCGTCGGCTACGTGCCGCAGCGGAGCAGCGTCGACTGGGAGTTCCCGACCGATGCCCTCGACGTGGTGACGATGGGCACCTACGGCAAGCTCGGCTGGCTGAAGCGGCCGGGCCGGGCCGAGCGCGACCTGGCCGCCCGCTGCCTGGAGCAGGTCGGGATGGCGGCCTTCGCCCGGCGCCAGATCAGCCAGCTCAGCGGCGGCCAGCAGCAGCGCGTCTTTCTGGCCCGGGCCCTCGCCCAGGACGCCGAGCTCTACTTCATGGACGAGCCGTTCGCCGGCGTCGACGCCACGACGGAGCGGGCGATCGTCGAGCTGCTGCGGGAGCTGCGGGCGCGCGGCAAGACGGTCGTCTGCGTCCACCACGATCTGGAGTCGGCACCCGACTACTTCGACCGGCTCGTCCTCCTCAACGTGCGGGTGATCGCGGACGGCTCGTTCCCGGAGACCTTCACCCCGGAGAACCTGGCCCGCACCTACGGCGGCCGGATGCACCTGCTGGCCCAGCGCTTCGATGGCGCCGGGGCGCCCTCGTGATCGAGCTGCTGCGGGACCTCGTCACCGACTACACGCTGCGCAACGTGGCGCTCGGCTCGGCCCTGCTCGGCGTCGTCAGCGGCGTCCTCGGCTCGTTCGCCGTTCTCCGCCGCCAGGGACTGCTCGGCGACACCCTCTCCCACGCCGCCCTCCCCGGCGTCTGCCTCGCCTTTCTGCTGACCGGCTCGAAGGCGCCGCTGGTGCTGCTGGTCGGCGCCGCGCTGACGGGTTGGATCGGGACGCTGATCCTGCTCCTCATCGTGCGCGAGACACGGCTCGGCGAGGACGCCGCGCTCGGCATCGTGCTCAGCACCTTTTTCGGTTTCGGGATCGTGCTCCTGACGCTGATCTCCAAGCGGAACGACGCCGACCAGGCGGGTCTCGACCGCTACCTCTTCGGCCAGGCGGCGGCGCTCGTCGAGCGGGACGTGCTCACCTTCGCCGCGCTCGGCGGCGCGGCGCTGGCGCTGGTCGCGCTCCTCTTCAAGGAGTTCAAGCTGCTCACCTTCGACCCCGACTTCGCCGGCAGCCTCGGCTTCAACGTCGACCGCCTGAGCGCCGGATTGACGACGCTGATCGTGGTCGCCGTCGTGATCGGGCTGCAGACGGTCGGCGTCGTCCTGATGGCGGCGCTGCTGATCGGGCCGGCGGTGGCGGCACGGCAGTGGACGAACCGGCTGGGGGTCATGATCGCGATCGCCGCGCTCGTCGGCGCCGCCTCCGGGGTGATCGGCGCGACCCTCAGCTTTACCCAGGAAGGGCTCCCGACCGGCCCGACCATCGTCCTTACCCTGACCGTCTTTGTCGCCCTCTCGCTCGCCTTCGCGCCGGCGCGCGGCCTGGCCTGGGAGTGGGCGCGGCGGCGGCGCCAGCGGGGCACGCTGGCCGCCCCGGCCTTGGCGGTCGAGCCGAAAGGGGGTCGACCGTGAGCTCGGCGACCGCGATCCTCCTCACGGCCGTCGGCGTGGCGAGCGCCTGCGCGCTCCTCGGTTCCTTCCTGATCCTGCGCCGGATGGCGATGATGTCCGACGCGATCAGCCACGCCATCCTGCCCGGCCTCGTCGTCGGCTACTTTCTCGCCAACGGGCCGAACCTCCTCGCCGGCTTCCTCGGCGCAGCGGCGGCGGCGGCGCTGACCGTGACGCTGGTCGAGGCGCTGCGGCGAACGCGGCTGGTCGACGGCGGCGCCGCGATCGGGATCGTCTTCCCGGCGATGTTCGCGCTCGGCACGGTCGCCGTGACCCGCTTCTTCGCCGACGTCCACCTCGACACCGACGCGATCCTCTTCGGCAACATCGAGTTCGTCAACTTCGACCGCTTGATCGTCGGCGACCGCGACCTCGGCCCCCGCTCCCTCTGGGTGATGGGCGCGCTCGGGGTCATCAACCTCGGCTTCGTGGCGATCTTCTACAAAGAGCTGAAGCTGACCACCTTCGACCCCGGCCTGGCGGCGACGCTCGGCTTCTCGCCGGTCCTGCTCCACTACGCGCTGATGCTCGTCCTCTCCGTCACCTCCGTCGGCGCCTTCACCGCTGTCGGGGCGGTCCTCGTCATCGCCCTCGTGATCGTGCCGGCGGCCACCGCCTACCTCCTGACCGACCGCCTCGCCCTGATGATCGGGCTCTCGGTCGCGGTCGGCGCTGTCTCGGCCGTCGCCGGCTACCAGGCCGCCGTCGCGCTCGACGCCTCGATCGCGGGGTCGATCGTGAGCGCCACCGGCGTCTGCTTCGCGCTCGCGCTCCTCCTCTCCCCATCCCACGGGCTGGTGGCGAAGGCGTGGCGGGCGGGCCGGAACCGGACCCGCTTCGCCGCCGAGATGCTCCTCGTCCACCTCGTCAACCACGAGGGGACCGCCGCCTACGAGACGGAGCGCCGCGTCG
Organism: uncultured Thermomicrobiales bacterium; assembly: GCA_902806405.1. GTDB lineage: Bacteria > Chloroflexota > Chloroflexia > Thermomicrobiales > UBA6265 > CADCWL01. The sequence goes on from CADCWL010000044.1 coordinate 30,480, forward strand.
GCCACCTGCGGGAAGAGCTGCGGTGGACGGCGGCGACGACCGACGGCGCCGTCTCCGCCGCCACCCGCCGCGGCTGGGTCGTCCGTGCCGGCGACCGGCTGGCGCTGACCGAGCCGGGCCGGCACGTGGCCCAGGAGGCGCTCGCGCGATGACCGCTCGTTCGGTCGGCGACCGTCTCCCCGGCGCCGACGCCCCCCCGGCGAACCCGCCGGCAATCACCCAGGCGATGGAGGACTACCTGAAGGCCTCCTACCGCCTCCGCCAGGAGGGCGGTCCGGTGACGACCCAACGGCTCGCGGAGGAGCTCGGCGTCTCCAGCCCCTCGGTCACGAACATGGTCAAGCGCCTGGACGAGCTCGGCCTGCTCCGCCACACCCGCTACCAGGGCGCGGAGCTGACGCCGGCCGGCGAAAGGATCGCGCTGGAGGTGGTCCGCCACCACCGCCTGCTCGAACGCTACCTCTCCGAGGCGCTCGGCTTCCCCTGGGACGCGGTCCACGCCGAGGCGGACCGGCTCGAGCACCACATCTCCGAGGAGATGGAGGCCCGGATGGATGCCGCCCTCGGCCACCCGACCCGCGACCCCCACGGCGACCCGATCCCCGCCCCCGACGGCGCGGTCGTTGCCGACGACGCCCCGAACGCGGGGACCCGCCTGGCCGACCTGGCGGCCGGCGACGAAGCGGTCGTCTCCCGCGTCTCGGACCGCGACCCGGAGCAGCTGCGCTACCTGGGCGGCCTCGGCCTCTACCCGGGGGCGGCGGTTGCGGTGCTGGAGGTGTTCCCCTTCGACGGGCCGCTCCGGCTCCGGGTGGGCGGGGCGGAGCACGTCGTCGGTCGGCGGCTGGCGGCGGCGGTCCGGGTGGAGCGGGGTGCCGCCGCCACCGCCTGAGCCGAGTCCCGGAGACGACCACGGACGAAGCCCCACCCCCGGACGCGGGGGTGGGGCTTCGCCATTTCGCAGAGAGGCGGAGAGGCGCCTAGTCCCCGGCGCCGACCAACGCGCCGCCGGCTGGGGGCCGCCCGGCCCGCTCCGACCGCTCGGCGCGGATGGCGCGCACCGCGACCACGATCGCCGCCGCCCAGAGCGCGAGGATCGCGGCGTACGCGGCGTAGCGGAGGTCCGCACCGAGGCCCGCCTCGCGCATCAGCGTCCGGCCGTTGGTCAGCACGATCAGGCCGCCGACGGCCGATCCGAGGACCCGCGGGTGGAGCAGGCGAACGAGCCAGGCGGCGAGCGGCGCCGCGATCACGCCGCCGAGGAGGAGGGCGCCGACGATCGGGAGGGCGACGACGCTCCGGTCGAGCGCGACGAAGAAGCCGACGCTGGCGCAGAGGGCGACCAGGAACTCGCTGGTGTCGACCGTGCCGATCACCTTGCGCGGCTCCATCTTGCCCGAAGAGAGGAGCGTCGGGGTCGAGATCGGACCCCAGCCGCCGCCGCCCATCGCGTCGAGGAAGCCCGCGACCAGACCGAGCGGCCCGAGCACCTTCCGGCTGACCGCACCCGCCCGCACCGGCGCCCGACCCCCAAGAAAGGCGAAGCGGACCAGCACGTAGGCGCCGAGCACGACCAGGAAGAGGGCGACGAACGGCACCACCGCCTCCGCCGAGAGCGAGGAGAGGGCGACCGCGCCGACGAAGGCGCCGGCCCCGCCCGGCAGCGCCAGCCAGGCAACGACCCGCCAGTCGGTGTTGCCGAGCTTCCAGTGCGACACCCCGGAGACGAGCGTCGTCCCCACCTCCGAGAGGTGGATGCTCGCCGAGGCGACGGCGGGGGCGACCCCGGCCGAGAGGAGCAGCGTCGACGAGGTCAGCCCGTAGGCCATCCCCAACGAGCCGTCGATCAGCTGCGCGACGAGGCCGAACACGGCCAGGACAAGGAACTTCTGCACGGAACCCCTCCCCTTCTCACCCCGCATTTCCCATCTGCAGAGTGGACAAAGTGGAGTTTAGCGGGAACCGGGGGGATGTCAAGGGTCGACGGGGACGGCGGGCGGTGGCGGGGGCGACTCGGGTACCGCCCCCGTCCCCACCCGACTTGACCCGCAAGGAGGCACCACGGTGCCGAAGCGTCCGCTCGGGAGAGCCGGCGGGACGTGTCTGGCTACGGTCGTACGCTCGATGCGAATCGGCCACGGGAGACGACGCGCGTGCCCGACGCTCGGCCGCCGGCCAGCGCGGCCGGCGCGGCCGGCGCGGTCGGCGAGGAGGGGACCCATGGCGCGATCGACGACGCAGGTCGGAGTGCGCGACCGGGCCCGGCGCGAGCTAGCCGGCTGGGAGCTCCTCCCGGCCGAGGTCGCCTAGGCACGCTTCCATGCGCCGGGCGCTAGGGGCGATTGAACCTTTCAAGGATCTGCTGGACCACCGCGAGGCTTGGCAGCGGTTCGAGCAAGGGCGCCTCGGGCAAGCCCTCGGCAGCGACCGGCCGGCACCACCTTGGCCGGCTGGGCTGGATCCGCCCCAGGACCAGGACCGGCTCAATCGGCACGTCTACGAAGTGACCCCCGACCGCCCGCTGGCCGAAACGCCGCGCGCGTCCCGCCGAACGTGGGACCGCCTGGAGGAGGGGCCGGCGGCGCTGCCGGAGGCGGCCCTAATCGATCCGGGCATTTTTTCCGGATGGAGGGGAGGCAATGGTACCGGTGATGATCCCGAACGCGACTGCCCATTTCCACCAGGACCACGAGGCGGACGTCCGAACGTGGCTGGCCGGGCAACCCGCAACCGGGCAGGTCGCACCGCTATCCGGGCTCGTCGACGAGGCGAGCCGGTAGCCGGGTCACCGGGTTTGAGGGATCTACCGACCTACCACCCCTTGGCCTCCGGGTCGTCTTCGTCGTCAACTCAGGAGGCGCCGTTGCGCCGATATCCGGCGTACCCCGCCCGCAAGGCGTCCAGCCCGAATCGGTCTCGCAAAACGGCGCCGGGCTTCTCCCCTAAAAGGACACCCGGAGCCCGCAGCCGCGCTACCTCTTCCCGATGCTGGTCACCCCTGACCCGCCGTACCATACGCTCTGCCGAGGTTGAGGTCGCGCCGACGACGACAAACCCGGCCCCCCTGCCTGCTCGTTTCCCGAGCCCTCGCATGCCCCTCCGCATCGGACCCTGTCGTGGCGTCAGTGCCCCTCCGGCCCGCCGCCCGTCCCGCCCGTCGTCGCCATCGCGAAGTAGCGGGCGTCGGGGTGGGAGACAACGAGGGCCGCGGTCGTCTGCTCCGGCTCGAACTGGAAGCCGTCCGTGACGCGGACGCCGATGCTGCCGGCGTCGAGGAGCTTGTCGACCAACGCGTGCTGCTCCAGGTCCGGGCAGGAGGGGTAGCCCCAGGAGTAGCGCTTGCCCTGCTCCTCGCCGATGCCGAGCTCGCGGCGGACGCGCTGGTGGGCGTACTCCGCCAGCCCCTCGGCGCTCTGGACGCTGAGGCCGTGCGCGTAGTAGCTGGCGGAGTACTCGCCGGCGGCCTGGAGGCGCTCGGTCCGCTCCGTGGCGCCGGCCCCGACCGTTACCAACTGGAGCGCGAGGACGTCGCGGCGGCCGGCCGCGAGGGGCAGGAAGTAGTCGGCCAGGCAGAGGCGGTCGCGGCGCGGCTGGCGGGGGAAGGGAAAGCGGCCCAGCTCCCGCTCCGCCTCGTTCGGGGCGAAGACGACCAGGTCGTTGCCGTCCGAGTTGACCGGGAAGTAGCCGTAACGGACGCGGGGTTGGAGCCAGCCGTCGCGCTCCGCCTCCGCCTGCATCTCCCGCAGGCGGGGAAGAAATTCCTCCTCCTGCAACCGCTCCCACGCCTCGTCCTTGACCCCCTTGCCGCCCCAGTGGAGGCGGAAGAGCGTCTTCAGGTCGAGGCAGGGCCAGACGTCGGCGAGGGTGATGCCGTCCATCTCGCGCACGCCCCAGAAGGGGGGCTTCGGCGGCTCCACCCTGCGCACCGTCGCGCCGTCGGTCGCCGTCGTCTCGTCGGAGACGCTGAAGGCGGCGCGGCCCGGCCGGCCGAGCGCCGTCCGCGCCGTCTCGACCGTCGTCCGGACGAGATCTTGCCGCGCCTCGGGGACGACGATCCGGTCCATCAGCGACAGGCCCTCGAAGGCGTCCTTGGCGTAGAAGACGCCCGGCTCGTAGGGCGTCCCCTCGTCGACGAAGAGGGTCCGCTGGGCGTAGGCGCGGTTGATCGCGGCGCCGCCGATGATCACCGGGAACTGCAGACCGGCCTGATGCAGCTCCTTGACGCAGAGCGGCATCTGCTTCGACGTGGAGACCAAGAGCGCGGAGAGGCCGATCGCGGTGGCGTTGACCTCCTTCGCCTTGTCGATGATCCGGTTGACCGGGACCTGCTTGCCCAGGTCGTGGACGGTGTAACCGTTGTTGGAGAGGATCGTGTTGACCAGGTTCTTGCCGATGTCGTGGACGTCGCCGAAGACGGTCGCCAGCACGACCGTCCCCTTGGTCGTCCCCTCCTGCTTCTCCAGGTAATTCTCGAGGCGGCCGACCGCCTTCTTCATCGCCTCGGCGGATTGGAGGACGAAGGGGAGGATCAGTTCGCCGGCGCCGAACTTGTCGCCGACCTCCTTCATCGCCGGCAGCAGGACGTCGTTCAGGACCTCGACCGGGTCGCGGTTCGCCACCGCGGCGTCGACGTCGGCCTCGATCCCCTCCTTCTTGCGGAGGAGGATCCGGTGGTGGAGGCGCTCCTCGGGGCTCATCTCCGCCATCGGGTCGGGGCCGCCGGCGTCGACCGCCTCCTCCCGCCCCTCGAAGTGGTCGATCAGGCGGGCGAGGGCGTCCGGGCGGCGCGCCAGGACCAGATCCTCGGCCAGCTCCCGCTCCTGGGCCGGGATCTCGGCGAAGGGGACGACGTGGGAGGGGTGGACGATCGCCAGGTCGAGCCCGGCGCGCACCGCGTGGTAAAGGAAGACGGCGTTGACGACCTTGCGCGCGACCGGGTTCAGCCCGAACGAGACGTTGGAGATGCCGAGGATTGTCAGGACGCCGGGGAGCCGCTCCTCGATCAGGCGGATACCGTCGATCGTCTCGACGGCCGAGCGGAAGAACTCCTCCTCGCCGGTGGAGAGGGGAAAGGTCAGGGGGTCGAAGATCAGGGCGTCGGGGCGGAGGCCGTACTCGCCGGTGACGATGCCGTGGATCTGCTCGGCGACGGCGGCCTTGCGCTCGGCCGTCTTCGCCATCCCCTCCTCGTCGATCGTCATCGCCACGACGGCGGCGCCGTGGGCGACGACGTGCGGCATCACCGCCTCGATCCGGCCGCGGCCGTTCTCCATGTTGATCGAGTTGACGACGGCCCGGCCGGGGTACTGCTCCAGCGAGTCCTGGAGGACGTCCGCCTCGGTCGAGTCGAGGACGAGCGGGCCTTCGACGTTGAGCGCCAGCTTCTTGGTCAGCTTGCGCAGCGTCTCCCGCTCGTCGGTCCGCTCCGTCATCGCCACGCAGACGTCGAGGGCGTGGGCGCCCTCGTCCATCTGGCTCCGGGCGACGGTGATCATCCCGTCGAGGTCGTCGGCCAGCGCCAGCCGCTTGATCTTGCGGGAGCCGAGGGTGTTGACCCGCTCGCCGACGATCAGCGGCCCCGGGTCCTGGTGGAGATCGACCCCCCGGACCATGCTCGCGATCAGCGGCAGCGGATCGCTCGGGCGGGAGACGGTCGGGCGGGTGCCGACCTCGCGGACCAGCGCCGCCAGGTGCTCCGGCGTGGTGCCGCAGCAGCCGCCGACGAGGCCGACGCCGAACTGCTCGACCATCCCCCGGAGGGCGCGGGCCATCGGCTCCGGCTCCAGCGGGTAGAGCGCCTTACCGTCGACGTTCTGGGGAAGCCCCGCGTTCGGGATGATCGAGACCGGCTTGGTCGAGTGCTCGCCGAGGTAGCGGGCCGGCTCCCGCATGTGCTCCGGCCCGGTCGAGCAGTTCAGGCCGAGGATATCGACCGGCAGCGCCTCCAGGATCGCCAGCGCGGCGGCGATGTCGGTCCCGAGCAGCATCCGGCCGCTCGTGTCGAGCGTCACCTGGGCCTGGATCGGGACGAAGACGCCCGTCTCCTGGCGGACGCGGAGGATGGCGTGGACCGCCGCCTTCAGCTCCAGGATGTCCTGCGTCGTCTCGATCAGGAGGACGTCGCTGCCGCCGTCGACGAGCCCGCGGACCTGGTCGACGAAGAGCTCGACGACCTCCCCGAAGCGGGCGTTGCCGAGCATCGGGTCTTCGGACGCGGGAAGCAGCCCCGTCGGGCCGATCGAGCCGGCCACGAAGCGGGCGCGGGAGGGGGTGGCAAAGCCGTCGGCGACCTTGCGGGCGAGGGCCGCGGCGGTCCGGTTCTGCTCGTAGGTCCGCTCGCCGAGGCCGTACTCCTCCAGCTTGAGGAGGCTGCCGCCGAAGGTGTCGGTCTCGACGACGTCGACGCCGACCTCGAAGAAGCTCGCGTGGACCGCCTCGATCAGGCCGGGGTTGTGGAAGACGAGGTTCTCGTTGCAGCCCTCGATCCCGCCGTAGCCGGCGGCGTCCAGGTCGTAGGTCTGGACCGAGGTCCCCATCGCTCCGTCGTAGATGACGACGCGCTCGCGGACGAGGTCGAGGAACGGGGTGGTGCTGCGGCTCATGCTGGTCTTGGCCCCCTTGGCCGGCGTGCGACCCGAAGGGGCCAGAATCCGGCGCGGCGCCGCGGGAAGTCGGATCGGGCTGCGGCGCTCTCCATTGTAGTGCCAGGAGGCACGCGGGTTGGGCCACCTGGCATATCGGCGCATGCCGGTTCCGGGCCCGATCCGCGGGGCCCGCGGCCGGAAGGACCCGCCTTAAGCTAAGGCGCCGGCGGGAACGGCGACATGGAGCGGCCGACAGTGGCAACAGGAGGACGTGCATCCAGCGGCCTAGCCGATTCTCCGGCTGGGGGTACAACCCTCGAATCCCGGACGGGACCGGCCGATGTCGGCCTCCTCAGCGCACTCCTCGGATTCGCAGGCGTCTCGGCGCTTACGGGCCTCAGGAAGGGCCGCGACCGGGTTGGCGACGATCACAGGACACGACTTCGGAGGCTTCCCTCCTCCTGCTACACTCCGCCGACCCAGGCCAAGCGATCGTCCGGGGGCGGGAGGAGGCGACGATGCAGGAGCGCGCGGGCGGGGGCACGGCCGACCGGATCGACGCCGATGACTCCGCGCTCGCGCGGGAACTGGCGACCGCCCGCGAGCGCCTCGCCTTCTACGAGGGGTTCGACCGCCTGATCCAGGAGAACATCGCCCGCTCCGGCGACCTGATGCGTGAGGCGATCGCCCAGCGCGAGGCCTCCGCCCGCGAGGCAGCCCGCGCCCGCGCCGAGCTCGACCGCCGGCTGGACGAGCAGCGCGCCACCCTCTCCGGCCTCGGCGAGGAACTGGTCGCGCTCCAGGAGCGGACCGGCGTCCTTGCCCGCCGCGTCATCGCCGCCCTCGACGATCTAACCGGGGTGCCGGTCTTTCCGGCCCCGGCCGGGGCCGCCCCATCCCCCGCCCCGTCGGCGGCGGTCCCGCCCGCGGCGGCGGCACCCGGCGGAGGAGCGGGGGCCGCCGCCCTTCCATCGCTGGGCGACACCGGCGCGACGTCCAACGCCGCCGGGACGGCCGCGGCACCCGCCGCCCCGGCCGTCTTCTTCCCGCCCCGGGCGGACGTCCCGACGGCGGCATCGAGCGCGCCGTCGGTGGCGGCGGCGCCGCTCGCCCCGGCCTCGGACGCCGCCGCGGTGTTGGCACCGGAGGGGGGTGCCGTCGACGGAGGGTCCCCATCCGCACCGGAGCAGCCGCGCTCGGTCGCGGTCGTGGTCCACGGCGTGCCGCGGGCCGCCGCCGCCCTCTCGCTCCAGCGGCACCTCGCCGCCCTGCCGGCGGTGGAGGCGGTCGAGGCCCGGGAGTACGCCGGCGGCGTGCTCCGCCTCCAGGTTCAGACCCGCGCCCCGCTCGCCGTCGACGACCTCCGGGCTTGGGAGGAGGGCGCCGGCTTGGAGCCGGTCCACGTGCTGCCGGGGGTGATCGAGGTCGCGCTGCCGGGGGCGTCCGGGCGGTAGGGCACGTCCGAGACGGCGGGGCGTGGGCAAGGCGTGATGTTCGAAGGATTCTTACTGGAGACGATCGACGCCGGCGAGGCGGCCCTTCGGGTGCGGCACGGTGGGAGCGGTCCGCCCGTCCTCCTCCTGCACGGGCACCCGCGAACCCACGCCACCTGGCACCAAGTTGCGCCGCTGCTGACGCAGGACCACCGCGTGGTCTGCCCGGATCTTCGCGGCTACGGCAGATCCTCCAAACCGCCGACCACCCCGAACCACGAGCCGTACTCCAAGCGGGCGATGGCGCGGGACATGATCGAGGTGATGCGGCAGCTCGGCTTCGACCAGTTCTTCCTCGCCGGCCACGATCGCGGCGGTCGCTGCGCCTACCGGCTTTTT
>CADCWL010000045.1 GCA_902806405.1 uncultured Thermomicrobiales bacterium
CCTCCCGGCTGTCGCTGCTGGGGCTGGGTCCGCTGTTCTGGGCGTTGGTCCTCGGAACGGCGGTCTCGCTGCTGCTGGAGGGCGAGGCGCTGCGAGACGTGCGCACCGGCGCGACCGCCTGAGTCTCCCCCGCATCGGGGACATCGGCGCGGGCCGAGCCCGCGTGAAGAATTTCTGCACGTCCACCGCGAGCACCGCCGTCTGGCGCGGGTCGAGGAGATCCGACCATTCTCGGAGGCGATCGTCCACCGCGAGGCCCTCCTTGTCGCCTGGCAGCGAGTCTATGGGCATCTCGGAGACTCGCTGCTCCGCCATTCCCTGCCACGGCGACCTGCACGCCTGGGGCAAGCAGGTCGTGGCGAGGCGTGATCTGTTCCGTCGACTTCGCGGGGCGCGGCTAACCGCGTCACCCGCGTTCGGGATCGACGCCCGACGCGAGCCGGCCGCCGTGCGCCCAGGCGGCGAGGTCCGGGCCGACGAGCCCCGCGACCCGCGCCTCGTACGCGGCGAGGTCGGCGGCGGAGACGCGCTCACGCCACTCGCCGCTGCCGCCGCTGCGGAAGAAGGCGCGCGCGTCCTTCCAGAACCCCTGCGACGCGTTCGGCGCGACGTCGGCGCTCCGCTCGCGCATCCGGGCCAGGCCCGCCTCCGCCGCCAGCGCGCGCGCGCGTTCCGGCGGGCACGGGATCCCGAGGACGCGCGCCAGGCGGCGCAGCTCGCCCGGAAGGTCGGCCGTCAAGTCGGCGTAGTGGACGAGGGCGACGTTCGCCTCGCGCCGCCGCCGCCAGCCCGTGTCGAGGTGGTGCAGCACCGACGCGAGCGTCGTTGCCCCGCCGGGCGCCCCGCCGGCGACGAAGGCCCGGAACCGCTCGGCCGGGTCCGCGGACGGGGCGCGGCGCTCCGGCAGCCCGGCGAGGTCCCCGTTGCCGACCGCCGCGGCGCGCAGCGCCAGGAAGCGCTCCCAGTCCAGGTTGGCGGCGTGGTGCTCGAGCGAGACGGCGACGTCGCGCGGGTCGCGGCCGACCACGAGGTAGGTGACGTCGGCGCGCAGCGGGAGGCCGTCGAGGGGCGTGTGCGTCTTGACGAAGCGGCGGTGCGTCTGGGCGGCGAGCGCCGCCGTCACCTCGGCGAGCGGGCGGGTGCACATGTCGAGCCACGGCGACGCCTCCTCGAGCGGCGCCGGGAACGCGGGGCCGTCGAAGATCAGGAGCGCGCACAGCATCTGCGTCCAGGTGGTGCCGCTCTTCGCCGGGGTGCTGATCACGACGTCGCCCGGGCGGAACGCGAACCCGTCCCAGCGGCCGCTGTCGGCGACGACCGAGCGGTAGCGGGTGCGCGGAGCCGGTGAGCCGTCGGCCATCGCGGGCGATCCTCCTCCGCCGGATGGCCCGCCCCAGGGGGCGCGCCGGTCCGTGGCCGGCCGGCCGGCCGAGCGCGACGACGCGGCGGGAGGGGCCTGCGACGGACGAGCAAGACGGGAAGGGCCGGTCCACGCCGCGGGATGCGCCGGATGTCGCCCACCATACACCCGCTCCCGCCGGTGTCAACCGCGCCCGCGCCGACGAGTGGGTTTTGCAGCACGCTCTTACTCGTGCCAGCTCGCGATACCCCGCGCGATTAGGCGCCGCGGGGTGCCGTTGAACTGCACCGGCGGCCCCACGTTCTCGATGCCGTACTTGGTGCCCGCCGCGACCAGCTTCTCGACGTCCGGCGCCGCGGGCGGGGGCATGGTCCGCTCCCGGACCGGCTCGCCGGCCTCGGCGACGAAGCGGTCGAAGCCGGCGGGGGAGGGCGATCGCCAGGGTCTGGAGCGGCCCGTCGCCGTCGACGGCGTAGCCGTGGGGGACGCCGCGCGGGAGCCAGACGAACGCCCCGGTCGTCGCCCGCCGCTCCCGATCACCGCTCACGCCCCGCATCGCGCCCGCGAGGACGTAGATGGCGATGGCAACGAAGGGTGGCAAAGGCTTCTCGTCCACGAGCGGCTCCGCGGAGAGGCCACCCATCACCCCGTTTCCGGTCACTTTCTCCGCCGTCGAGGGGGGCGGCTCCGCGCGCCTACACCAGCATCTACGTGAATTCGACGGAGGCCATCAGGTGCTCGAAGGTGGCTTCTTCTTGCGTCCGCGCTCCCTCGGCGGGGGCCGCGTACAGCGCGAAGCGCCACACTTGGCCGTTATGGACGACGGTATAGACGGCGGAGAACATTTCCTCGTCCGGCGTGTTCCATCGCGTTTCGACCCGAGGGTAGCGCGGAGGGAGGAGCGCCGACACCTTGCTTGCGGCGATCCCCGACACCGTCAATCCGAACTCGACCGCGACGGGCGGGTAGGCCGCATCGCCGTAGAGCGGCCGGGCCTGCTGAATGCGCTCGGCGAGGAGCGTCGTGTAGGGGGCCAGGCCGGCCCCGAGGTCGTCGTCGTAGGCGATGACGACCACGAGCGTCTGCGCCCCGTCGACCTTGGCTCCGATGAAGACGTCAATCACGGACTCGTTGGCCACCAGCGATTGATGGGTCCACGCGCGGGGGAGGTCGTAGGCGTACCCCATCGGCGAGTCCGTCAACGGGACGTCGGCTACGAAGGTGGTGGCGGCCCGCGCCGGCTGCGCGGCCAGGAGGAAAGGAACCGCCGCCGCCAGCAACGCCGGCAGCAGGACGAAGCTGGACGGGCGACCAGGTCGGGTCGGGGGCATGACGTGGCTCCTCTCGTTGAGGGCTCGGGGGGACGCGGGCGTCGGGCGCGCCGCCTCGGGACCGAGGCAAACGCTGCGGGGCGGGGGGCGCAACAAAGGCTGGTGGAGGGGCAAGCCGGGCCGCGCCTGGGTTGTGACCGGACCCTTCCAGCTACCTCGTCCGTCAATCCGGCAACTGCACCACGGCCAGCAGCGCCGCGGTTTCGCCCACGACCCGGCTGCGGTGGCCCGTGCCCGTCGTGTCCTCGACCAATGTGACACTGCCCGGTCCGAAGCGCCGCACCTCGCCGTCGCTCGCCTCCACCTCGATCTCCCCCTCCAGGTAGAGCATCCACTGCCGCCGCGGCACCGGGTGCCACCCGCCGCCCCAGCCGACCGGCGCGGACAGGAAGAGGAAGCGGCTCGCCACCTCGGGGGCCGAGACGTCGAGCGGCGGCGCCGGCGGGGCGAAGTCGACCGACGCGAGCGCCGCCGCCCGATCTTCGAAGTGCGATTCGCCGGCCGCGTCGGCGGAGAGGCGCACGTACTTCATGCCGAACCTCCCCCGGGTGCCGCTGCGAGGCGCGCCGCCTCGAACTCGGCCGGCGGCAGGTAGCTGAGGCTCGAACGCAGGCGCTTCGTATTGTAGACATCGTCGATGAACCGACCGATGTTCGCCTCGGCCTCTTCCAACGTTCGGTACTCCTGCAGGTACACCTCCTCCCACTTCGGCGTCTTGAAGAAGCTCTCGGCCGTGGCGTTCTCGTAGGGATTGCCGGTCGCCGCCGGGCTGGTCCATGCCCCGATGCCTGCGAGCCGCACGACGTAGTCGCCGCTCGCGTACTGCGCGCTGCGGTCCGAGTGGTGGATCAATCCGGGAGCCGGGTGCCGCGTCGCCAACGCCTGGTCGAGCGCCGCCACGGCCGGCCGCGCGTCGACCGTGCCCGAGCGGACGGCTGCTCTGACCAACTCGGGGAAGAACGGCTCGGATGGTCGCGCCAGCGCGCTCCCGGCCGTGCCGACGAGCAACCCGGTCCCGGCCACGGCGGCCAGCACGAGCTTCCTCACGGGCGTTCCTCCGCGTTCCGTCGACGGGGCCGGTGGTCGGGGACGTCGCTCGGGCGTCTCCGGCGGCGGAGCCGCGACCCGGGCCACGGAGGACGCCCCCACCAAGCTCGAGCGCCTCGACCCGGCGATCCACGAGCGACGCACTATTAGCTCAGGTCCTCGGACGCGACGTGCGTCGCCTCCACGACGCGCTCGAAGGGGATCTGGGCCCGCTCGTTGGCCGCCTTGACCGCGTCCGCCGAGAGCCCCTCGAACAGGCAGAAGCACTTCTCCTCGCCGGGGATGAAGGTGGAGCGCAGGTAGCGGACCGGCGTGCCCTCCCGCGTCATCTCGGCCGTCGTCCGCTTGGCGTTCCCGGCGGCCGCCACGAGTTGCTCCGGGGTGATGCCCGGCAGGTACCGCTCGACGACGTAGTTGGCCATGATTCCTCTCCTCTGTTGGATCGGCACTCATCGCTGATGCCCACTGTCCGGGATCGGGACGGACGCGTGAGGCGTCGACCGCCTCCACCTCCTCATCTGATCCCGCCGGACCACTCGAATCGATGGTCACTCTCCCCACCGCTTTGGTCCGACCAACGCGATCACGGCACTAGGAGCATGCCGAAGTGGTGGTCGACCACGCCGAGTTTCTCGTCGACCAAGAAGTTCGAGGTGATCAGCCCGGTGGCCCCAGCAAACTGACCCTCGCCGCCTTCAACCCGCCACATCGCCGTGCCGTGCTTGCGTTCGGGGTCGGCGCTCGGGGACAGGTAGCCGCTGCCGATGGTGGAGAAGCGCAGGCGGTGGCCATCGCCGAAGCCGATCGTGCCCGTTTCCAGGAAGCTCGTCTCCCCGACGAAGGTCACCTCGGACTCAACCGTCGCCTCCGCTCCGGGAGCCGGCTCCAGGGTGCCGACCAGTCCATCCGAACCGACCGTGCTCGTGATCCTGCTGCTGGGGGCACTGGTCGCCGCCTTGAGGACGTTCCCGACCTTGCCCACCGGCGTGGCTTGGCCGCGGAACCGCATCGCATAGAACACTTCGCGCATACCGCGACTCCCGCCTGCTCCTGGTCCTCGACGGACCGGTCCGAACCCCGGTGCGCCCCAGCGGGCACGGGATCAGGATGCCGCCGGCGGAGGCACGGCGCATCCCGGAAAAGACGGGATTGGGTATACGGAGTTTTGCGTCGTGGAGGCCGAGGGGCTCCGTACTACGCGCACCCGAGCCGGCGACCGGAGGTCAAACGATGCGTTCGCGCACGGCCACCGCGGCCGCTTCGGCGCGGTTGGCGGCGCCCAGCTTGCCGATGACGTGGGAGACGTGGTCCTGCGCGGTGCGGTGGCCGATGGACAGCCGGTTGGCGATCTCGCGATCGGTCAAGCCGGCGGTGACCAACCGCAGCACCTCTACCTCGCGGGGCGTCAGGTGGAAGGCCGCCGGGACCTCCGCGGGAGGGCCGATCGGTCGGCCCGGCGCCGGCGGCGGGTCCCCGTCCGCCATCGCCTCCGCGACCGCCGCAGCCGGTGGCCGGAGCCGACCCGCCTCCCACAGCGCGGCGAAGGCCGCGTCCCCCAGCGCGTCCCGGAGCCCGGCGACCTCCTGGGCGTAGATGTCCTGGTCGACCGGGTCGACGGCGACGCCGAGGTCCGTCCGCATCCACGCCGCCGCCGCCATCAGCCGGACCGCGCGCTCGCGCCGGCCCTGTCTGGTGGCCGCGTAGGCGAGGTTGTCGAGCGCCTCGACGACGTCGCGCCGCGCGCCCAGCGCCCAGGTCCGGGACAGCGCCCCCCGGGTCAGGTCGGCGGCCGCCGCCCACTCGCCCCGCAGGATCGCCAACCACCCGCGGTGGAGCAGCACGGAGGCGACCCCCCGCTCGTTCCCGACCGACCGGCCGAGCGCCTCCGCCTCGGCCAGGTACTCCGCCGCGCGGTCGGGTTCGTCCCGGCGCATCGCCACCAGGCCCAGGTTGGCGAGGACGGCGGCCATGCCGCCCACGTCCTCGGCCTGCCGATGCGACGCCAACGCCTCCGTGTAGAGGCCCACCGCCCGCGCCAGATCCGCCCGGTCAAACGCCAGGTTGGCGAGGTTGGTGAGGGTCCCCGCTGCCCCCGCCGCGTCCCCCAGCGCGCGGCGGCGGCCGAGCACCTCCTCGAACAGCGCCGCGGCGCGCTCGGCGTCGCCCCGGTGCCGGGCAACGACGGCGAGCCCCTCCAGCGCCGCGGCCTCGCCCGTTGCGTCGCCCCCGCCCCTGGCCGTGTCCAACGCCTCCTGGAGCAGGGGGACGGCGCCCGCGTAGGCACCCTGCCCGGTGGCGAGCCCTGCGGCACCGGTGAGCACCCTCGCGCGGAGGGCGGGCGCGGCCCCGCCGGGGAGCGCCAGCGCCCGCTCCGCCCAGCGGCGGCCCTCGCCCAGGTGGCCGCGAACGGCCCAGAAGCCGAGGAGCGACGCGGTCAGCCGCAGCGCGGGTTCGACCGCCCCTTGGGCGATGGCCCAGCCGAGCGCCTCGCGCAGGTCGGCGTGCTCGGCGGCCAGGCGGTCGAGCCAGGCTGCCTGCTCCGGTCCCCGGAGCGCCGGCTCCGCACGGACGGACAGGGCCAGGAAGTAGGCGGCGTGGGCGTCGCGCACCGTCGCCTCTTCGCCGCTCGCCGCGAGCCGTTCGAGCCCCAACTCCCGGACCGTCTCCAACATGCCGACGCGCACGTCCCCGGCGACCGCGTCGAACCGGCGGAGCAGGCTCTTCTCGGTCAGCGAGCCGATGCCGTCGAACGGCGACGGTGCGGCATCCTCCCCGGCGACGGCCTCCGCCGCCCCCAGCGTGCAGCCGCCGACGAAGACCGCCAACTGGCGAAAGAGCCGTTGCTCCGCCGGCTCCAGCAGGTCGTAGCTCCAGGCGATCGCGTCCCGCATCGTCTGGTGGCGGGTGGGGGCATCGCGCCGGCCGCCGGTCAGCAGCGGCAACCGCCGCGCGAGGCGGGGCAACAACTCCCCCGGCGAGAGGAGGTTGCTCCTGGCGGCGGCCAGTTCGATCGCCAGCGGCAGCCCGTCGAGCCGGAGGCAGACGGCCGCGACGGCGGCGGCGTTGTCGGCGGTGAGGGCGAAGGACGCATCGACGGCGCGCGCGCGCTCGGCGAACAGCCGCACCGCGGCGATTTCGAGCAACGGCGCCGCCACCGACAGCCGTTCGGGATCGGGCAGCGGGAGGGGGGGCACGGGCACGTCGTGCTCGCCGGACAGGCGCAGCGTGGCCCGGCTGGTGGCCAGGACCACCAAGCCCGGGCACCCGGCGAGGAGGCCGGTGAGGAGCGGGGCCGCGTCGAGCACGTGCTCCAAGTTGTCGACGACGAGCAGGAGGTGGCGGTCCCGCAGGGCGTCCCGCAGGCACTCGTCCAGCTGTCGCCCGCCCTCGTCGCGCACGCGGACGGCCGCGGCGATCGCCGCGGCGACGAGCGCCGGATCGCGGACATCGGCGAGCGGCACGAACGACGCCCCGTCGGCGAACTCCCCCGCCAGGTCGGTGGCGATCCGCAGGGCGAGGCGGGTCTTGCCCACCCCGCCGGGGCCGGTCAGGGTGAGCAGGCGCACGCCCCCCCGGCGCAGCAGCGCGCAGACCTGGTCGACCTCCCGCTCGCGGCCGACGAGCGGGGTGAGCGGGGCGGGGAGGGCGCCGAGGGGAACGGGCGGCAAGGCGGGCATGGCAGGAGCCTGACCGGCGGGGACCGTGGAGAGCTCCCCCATCATAGGCCGGACCCCAGCGCCGTCAACCCCGACCCGGCGGCGCACGCCGGGGATTCGCTACGCGTCGGTACGGCGACCGTCGGTACCCCGCGGCGTCCGCGGCGGGCCGAAGGCCTCCTGCAGAAGCCACGGCCGGAGAGGGCCGGAGCGGGAGAAGAGGGCGGCCGTGAGCCGGGCGCCGAGCGACGGTCGAGCCCGGTCCGCGAAGCTCATCCGGCCCCTTCTCAGCACCCCCGGGTGCAGGGATTAGCGGTCTGGCTCCCGCCGCCCGCACGGGTCCTGCTGGAAGCGGCCGAGGACCGCGTCCGTCGCGAGGATCCTCAGCCAGCGCGGCACCCCCTCCCGCCACCGCCCCGGCTCCTCCTGCCAGGGGTTGAGGGCGACCAGGCGAAAGATCGGCCAGTGCTCCGGATCTCGGGCAAGCCAGGCGATCGCCCGCTCCTCCAGCTCCCGGTCGGCGTCCTCGTAGGCCGCCCCGACGACCGAGAGGGCACCGGCGAGCGGAGCCTCGTCGAAGGGACCTCCGTTGATGCAGGCCCGGCTCTGGGAGCTCCCGCTGCAAACCCCGACGCACCCGGCGCGCGAACAGGCGATCCGGGCGACGGGGCTCTGGCATTCCATGCTCGATCCCTTTCGATCGATGCCGGATCGCTTGAGCCACCCCGATCCGACTCCTGCCCGCTCGCGTCCCTTGGGTGGGGCTGGCAGCGTCGGGCGCGGTGCCGTCACCAGGTGCCTGGGCGGTGTCCGCGACCGCCTCGTGCTCGCGGTGGCGCTGGTGGCGCGGTTCGGCGAGCGGGACAAGGGGTCGGGATACGTCCGGTTCCCCGGGCACGGGTCGGTCAGCTTCGGCCCCTTCGGGCGTTCCGCCGCTCAATGGTCCCCGGCCGACGACGACCTCGACGACCTGCCCGCGACGGTCGCCTCGCACGGCTTCGGGAGCGGGTGGTAGTCCAGAGGCTCCACAAGCCCCGCTGAACGACCCAGCCCGGTCGACCGGACCGAGAGCCGAGCGCCCCTGTGAGGGGCGCTCGTCGCGTCCGCCGACCGGCGGGGTGTCGACGTATGGAGGTGTTGACGGAGGGGGTGAAACTCACGCCCTCTTTGTGTAAGGCGCAACCGCTGCTCGACGGCTAGAGCGCGACGACCCGGAAGCTGCGGACGTGCAGCGCCGTTTCATTGCTCCAAAGCCCGACCTTGCCGGCCGACATGTAGCGGTCGGCGGTGTGCTCGCCCATCACGTTACCGTCGATGAGCAGCGTAACGGTGTTGCCTCGCACTTCTAATCGGTAAGCGTGCCACTCGTCGACGCGGTTGAAGTCCGATTCTTTGGCGACTTCAAGCACCTCGTCCCCCGCCTGAATCACGGCATTCCCGGCGCACCCACGGAGACCGCCAGAATAGCCTTCGCCGTCGCCGCCTCCCGGCTGTCACTGCTGGGGCTGGGTCCGCTGTTCTGGGCGTTGGTCCTCGGAACGGCGGTCTCGCTGCTGCTGGAGGGCGAGGCGCTGCGAGACGTGCGCACCAGCGGCAGCCGCAACGCAGCACCCGCAGGATGCCGGGGAAGAGATCGCCGATGGCATGGGCCGGCCGATCGGTTGGTGCGTGGGGTGGCTCGGGGAGGCGCTCAGCGAGGAAGGCGAGTTGCCGCGGAGTTAGGACATTAGTCGACAGCGGACCGGGCATGGGCGGCTCCTTGGAGAAAGGAGAACGTCGCCTATTGCCATGCCGCAGGCGTTTTGAAACGGGTTCCGCTTTTTCCCGGCCACGCGGTCGGGGCGGACGCGGGGCCGTCCTCTTCCCCGCTCGCTCG
>CADCWL010000046.1 GCA_902806405.1 uncultured Thermomicrobiales bacterium
GGCCGGTCGGCCAGCGGCTCGCCGCGGCCGGCGCGGGCCCGCCACCGCTCGAGGCTGCGGAGGGAGACGCCGTAGGCGCGGGCGACCTCGGGCCGCGCCATGCCGCTCCCCACGGCGGCGACGGCCCGCTCGCGGAGGTCGGCGGGGGTGCGGGAAGCCATACCCGCCATCCTGCCACGCCGACACCATTTCCGGCAAGCGCTCTAAGCCCGTTGCCGCACCTCGCGTCGGTGCGGATCCGGCGCGTCCGTTACCCCTTGATCCCGCTGCTCGTCTGGCTTTCGACGAAGTAGCGCTGGAAGACGAGGTAGAAGATCGCGATCGGGACGGTGGTGATCACGGCGCTCGCCATCACCGCCGGCCAGTCCGTGTAGTTCGCCTGCCGGAAGTAGGCGAGCCCTAGCGGCAACGTGAAGCGGTCCTCGTTGCTGACGTAGATCAGCGGCTCGAGGAAGGCATTCCAGCTCCCCTGGAAACTGAAGATGGCGAGGGCGGTGAGGGCCGGCATCGCGTTCGGCAGGACGATCTGGAGGAACATCCGGAACCGGTTGGCGCCGTCGATCCGGGCTGCCTCCTCCAGCTCGCTCGGGATCGACTCGAAGAACTGCTTCATGAGGAAGATGCCGAAGGCGTCGGTCAGGAACGGGACCGTGAGCGCGCCGTAGCCGTTCAAGAGGTGCAACTCTTTGAGGATGATGAACTTCGGGACGATGGTGACAATGCTCGGCACCATGATCGTGCTCAGGACCAGCAGAAAGACGACATCCCGGCCCGGGAACCGCATCCGGGCGAATGCGTACCCCGCCATGCTGCCGAAGACGGCCCGGGCGATGACCCAGATGGCGGCGACGAGCGTGCTGTTGCCGAACCAGCGCAGGATGTTCGCTTCGCGGACGGTCTGGTACGCCGCCGTCGTCGGGTTCTGGGGCACCAACATGTTCGCCAGGGTGAGGTTCGTCGCCTCCTGCCCCGTCTTCAACGACGTCGCGATCGAGAAGAGGAAGGGCACGAACATCAGAATGGCGACGCCGATCAGTACGACGTAGGCAAGGACCTGGAGGGCGACGCCGACGCCACCGGTTCGCTCCGCCGTCTGGGTCCTGGCGAACTGCTGCGGCTGCGGAAGACGCTCGGTCGCTACGGCCATCACGATCCCTCCCGCCGCTCGTGGCGGTCCACGTCGAGCGACCGCATCACCGCTCCTCCGTCCGGCCGACGAAGCGGCGCTGGATCAGGAAGAGGACGAAGATGATCGCGAAGAGCACGATCGCGAGCGCCGAGGCGTAGCCGAGACCGCGACCGGACTTGAACGCTTCGGTGTAGATCAAGAAGACCAGGGTCGTCGTCGTCTTGGCCGGCCCGCCGGCCGACATGACGTAGATCTGGTCGAAGACCTGGAAGGTTCCGATCAGGCCGAGGGTGACGACGAACAGGATCACGGGCCGCAGCAGGGGAACCGTGATGTCGAAGAACGAGCGGCGCCGGGTCGCGCCGTCGAGGGCGGCCGCCTCGTAGACGTCGCCCGGGATGTCCTGCAGCCCTGCGAGGAAGACCACCATCATCGTCCCGGCCGTGGTCCAGACGTTGAGCATCATGATCGAGACGAGCGCCACGCTCGGCCCCTCCAGCCAGGTAGGCACCCCGATTCCGACCGCGTCGAACGCGAGGCCGAAGACGCCGCGCGCGTTGGCGAGCCACGGGGGCCGGGGCGTTGGCAGGCCGAGTTTCTGGAGCAGGAAATTGATCAGCCCGTTGCTCTGGTAGAGCCAAAGAAAGATCATCGAGATCACGACGGAGGAGCTGATCGACGGGAAATAGAACGCCGTCCGGAAGAACGTCTTCCCCCGGATCTTGCGGTTCGCGAGGGTTGCCAGGATCAGCCCGACCGCGGTCTGGGTGGGAACGACCACGGCCGAGAACCAGGCCGTGTTCCGCAGGGCGATGCGGAAGTCCTCGTTCGCGGTGAAGATGTGCCGGTAATTGTCGAGCCCGACGAACTCGTTGACGTTGCCGATCGTGTTGCGGTTATGCAGGCTGGTCCAGGCCGCGATCAGGATCGGCAGCAGAATGAAGCCGCCGATGATGATCAGCGCCGGCAGGATAAAGACCCATCCGGCGAAGAAATCCTCGGCGGCGAGGGGGTTTCGGCCACGTCGCCGTGGCGCTGCCAGGGAGGCCATCGCGTCGTCCCCTTCGGGCGAGAGCGCGGGCGGACGGGCACGTTCCGTGCCCGTCCGCCCGCGAGATGGCTAGGTCGCCGGGGTCGCGACCGGGGCGGTCCCGAGCCGGATGTCCTCGTTGGCCTTCTCTTCGAGCCGGGCCAGGGTCTCCTCGGTGCTCCCCTGGCCGGAGAAGAGCGCCTGGAGCTCGGCGTCGGCGTCGAGGTTGAACTTCTCGCCCCCCTGGCCGAGCTGCCAGGGCCGAGCGTACTCGCCACCGGCGAGGAAGGCGGACCGGTCCGGGTACTTGTCGACGTAGGCCTGGGTCAGCGCCGGCCGCGAGGGGAGGAGGCCGGAGGTGTCGGACCAGATCGCCATCCCCTCCGGTCCGGTCAGGTAGGAGACGAGCGTCCAGGCGGCGTCCCTGACGGCACTGGCCTCGTTGATCGCGTAGCAGACCGTAAACGCCATCGTCGCCTTGCCGGCCGGTCCGGCCGGCATCTCCGCCACCCGGAACTGCTTGTCCGGCGCGTTCTCCGCCAGGAATGGGAGCAGCCAGTTCCCCTCGAAGACGATCGAGCCGGTATCCGTCGCGAAGGCGGCGCCCGGCCATACGGCGCCGACGTCGGTGAACGTCGCCGCCAACCCATCGGTGTAGAGCCCGTAGAAGTAGTCGAGCGCGGTCTTCGCCTCGGGGCTGTTGATCGTGACCTGGCTACCATCCTCGCTCAGGATCCGGCCGCCGCCCGCGTAGAGGAAGGCGATGTAGCGGGCCAAGCTCGGGGCATAGACGATCGGGGGCTGGCCGGTCGCGTCGAGCAGCGTCTGGGCCGCCGTTCGCAGCTCGTCCCAGGTCGCGGGCGGCGCGGCGATACCGGCCGCCTCGAAGGCCTGCGGATCGTAGAACATCGCCAGCGTCGAGAAGTCCTTTGGCAGGCCATAGGTCCGGCCGCCGGCCTGGAAGGCCGAGATCAGACCAGGAAAGTAGTCGGCAGCGGTGAAGCCGGCCTGCGCCATGTAGTCGTCGAGCGGGGTCATGACCTCGGCCGCGATGAGATCGGGCATGACCAGACTGTCGACCGTGAAGACGTCCGCCGCACTCCCGGCGGCCAGGTCGGTCTGCAGCTTGGTGTTGTACTCGGAGGTGATCGCCTGGTAATCGACCCGGATGTTCGGGTTGGCGGCCGCGAACTCCTCGAGCAGCGCCTCCAGCGCGGCCGTCTCGGCCGGCGACGACGGCGGCGAGACGAGGCGGACCGTCGTCGGCTCCTGAGCCGCCGCTGCGGTCAATCGCCCCAGCCCGGCCGGGGCGAGCGCCGCTACGGCGGCGCCGGTTGCCGCGCCTTTGATCAGTCCCCGCCGGCTGAGCCCTCGGTTCAGGAATCGCCGTTGCATCCTGTCGCCCCCTTGCTTGCGTCGGCCGCAACGACGCGACCGCTGTCGCGAGACCACCGACTCCGATATGGATAGCACAATGGGACGACGGCCACCAGAAGTCCCTGACCCTGCTCCGGGCAGGGGCATTTGCTCCCGGACGCCGGTCGCTCAACGTTGTACCGTAGCCCCTCACCGCGTAGATCCTTCGCCGTCCTGCTCCCTCATGCGGAGGCGGGAACGACGGGGATGCGGCGATCGTAACGATCCCGTCCGGTGTGGAACGGAGGCGAGGTCTGCTCCTGATGGACGACATGCCAACCGCGGCGGACCGGCGGGAGCTTGCCAAGGCGCAGGCTGGGAAGACGGCCCGCTGGCCGCGGACCGAGCGGCGCCAGCGGCGGGTCGTGGACGTGCTACGCCGCCGCCAGCCGGATTTGACGGTGGTGCTGGAGAATGTTCACGACCCGCACAACGTGAGCGCGGTGCTCCGCTCGTGCGATGCCGTCGGGGTGCTGACGGCGCACGTCGTCTACTCGATCGAGGAGCCGCCGCCGTCGTTCGCCCGGACCACATCCGCCAGCGCCGCGAAGTGGGTCGACACGCGACGCCACGACTCGATCGAGGCCTGCTATGCGGCCCTCCGGGCGGAAGGTTTTTTGATTCTCGCCGCCGCACTCGACGAGGAGAGCCGGGACCTGTACGGGACCGATCTCCGTGGCCCGACCGCGATCGTCTTCGGGAACGAGATGCGCGGCGTCTCCCCGGCGGCGCTGGCGGCGGCCGACGGGAGGGTCGCGGTCCCGATGCTGGGGATGATCGAGAGCCTCAACATCTCCGTCGCCTGCGCCGTGGTCCTCTACGAGGCGCTGCGGCAGCGCCGCGCCGCCGGCGACTACGAGCGGCCGAAGCTGAACGCGGCGACGCTGGCGCGGCTCGGGGACGACTGGCTTCGGCGCTAGCGGCCCGCCCTTAGAACTGGAGCGTGGCGGTCGTCTCTTCGCCGTTGCGGAGGTAGCGGACGGCGAGCTCGGCGCCCGGCTTCAGCGCCCCGACGAGTTGGTCGAGCTGCGCCATGCCGCGCAGCCGCTTGCCGGCGGCGCCGACGATCACGTCTCCCGCCTGGAGACCGGCCCGGTCGGCGACCGTGTCCGGCCGGATCTTGCCGACGTAGACGCCCTTGGTCCCCTCGGGCAGCGCCGCCGCCTTCTCCGGGTGCCGGGTCAAATAGTCGTCGGCGTCGGCGGCGAGGATCCCAAGCGGGGGCCGCTTCGGCGCCGCGTACTTGTCGGCGAGGCGCTTCAGCCGCACCTGGTCGAAACCGAGGATCACCTCGTCCTCGGTAGCGACGACGGGGACGCCCTGCTGACCGCTGCGGCGGATCATCTCCATCGCCGCCGCGTAGTCGGTGGCGACGTCCTTCTCCTCGTACGGCACGTTGTTGCGGCTAAGGAACTCCTTAGCGCGATCGCACCAGGGTCAGGTGTTTGTGGTGTAGACGGTGACGGGGGCGGCGGCGGTGGCGGACATGGCGTGGGCTACCTCGCTTCGGTTTCGCGGCACGACGCTCCCGTCGGCGGAGCCGAGGGAGCGCCTTTCATGCCCAGCATGGTACCAGGGTTATGACGTTTAGGGGTGCGCCGAGAACGCGGCGCCCGGTATCAGAAGTCGAACGGCATATTGGCGGGGAGCTTGCCCTTCTTCGCCATCTTGCCCATCTGCGACATCATCTTCTGCATCTCCCGGAACTGGGAGAGGAGCTGGTTGACCTGTGCCGGGCTGGTGCCGCTGCCGCGCGCGATCCGCTTGCGGCGGCGGTTCCCGATCAGCTCCGGTCGCCGCCGCTCCTGCGGCGTCATGGAGAAGATGATCGCCTCGACCTGCTTGTAGTCGTCGTCGGAGATTTGGGCCTTTGCCTGGCGGAGCTGCCCGCCGAGGCCGGGGATCATGTCGAGAAGCTGGGTCAGCGGCCCCATTTTCTTGATTTTCTGGAGCTGGTCGAGGAAGTCCTCCAGGTTGAACTGCCCCTTGAGCATCCGGTCCTGGAGCCGCTGCGCTTCACCCTCGTCGGTCTGCTCCTGAGCCCGCTCGATCAGGGAGAGGACATCACCCATGCCGAGGATGCGGCCGGCGAGGCGCTCCGGGTAGAACGGCTCCAGCGCGTCGAGCTTCTCGCCGGTGCCGATGAACTTGATCGGGACGCCAGTCACCGCCCGGATCGAGAGCGCGGCGCCACCGCGGGCGTCGCCGTCCATCTTGGTCAGGATCAGGCCGGAGACGTCGAGGCGCCGGTGGAACGCCTCGGCGACGCCGACCGCCTCCTGGCCGGTCATCGCGTCGGCCACGAGCAGGATCTCGGTCGGCGCGATCCGGTCGCGGATGTCGACCAGCTCCTGCATCAGCCGCTCGTCGATCTGGAGCCGGCCGGCGGTATCGACGATGACCGGGTTGTGGCCGCGCTCCCGCGCGAAGCGGAGTGCGTTGGCGGCGATGTCGACCGGGCTTTTGGAGGTCCCCTCCTCGTAGACGGGGACGTTGACCTGCTTGCCGAGCGCCTGGAGCTGGTTGATCGCCGCCGGCCGGTAGACGTCCGCGGCGACGAGGAGCGGGTTACGGCCGCCCTTCCGGAGGTGGATCGCCAGCTTGGCGGCGTGGGTCGTCTTGCCGGAGCCCTGGAGGCCGACCAGCATCAGGATCTGCGGCGGCCGCTCAGGCGCCCGCAGCTCCTCCCGCTCGGCACCGAGGACGTTGACCAGCTCCTCGTTGACGATCCCGATCGCGGTCTGCGCCGGCGTCAGCGAACGGAGCACGTCCTGGCCCACCGCGCGGACGCGGACGGCGGCGACGAAGTCCTTGACGACCTTGAAATTAACGTCAGCCTCGAGCAGCGCGCGGCGCACCTCCCGCATCGCCTCGTCGACGTCCGCCTCGGTCAGGCGGCCCTTGCGCGAGAGCCGGCCGAAGGTTTCGTTGAGACGATCGGACAACGATTCGAACATGGGTGTCTCCTCGAAACGGGGGGCCGGAAATCAGGGGATTGACGAGGGACGGCGGACCCGACGAGTCCGGTGCGCGACCCTCTCGCCTACCGTCCCGGAGAACGCGGGATCTCACTGAGGCGGCGTTGCGATCGAGAGATCCCTCGTCTCATGGGATGACGGCAAAGCGGATCCTCCTGCCCGGGTTCGGTCGCGGTCTAGAGACCGTCGCCGACGCCGAAGAAGAGGGAGTCGACGTACGTCTCGGGCTTGAACTCGGCCAGGTCGGTGGCTCGCTCCCCGGTGCCGACGTAGGAGATCGGGGTGCCGAGCTCCTTGGCGACGGAGAAGGCGATGCCCCCCTTGGCGGTGCCGTCGAGCTTGGCGATCATGATGTCGGTGATGTCGACCGAATCGGCGAACGCCTTGGCCTGGACGAGGCCGTTCTGGCCGGTGGTGGCGTCGATGACAAGCAGCACCTCTTGCGGCGCGTCCTCGACGTGCCGCTGCATGATCTTGCGCAGCTTGCTCAGCTCGGCCATCAGGTTGTGCTTGGTCTGCAGGCGACCGGCCGTGTCGACGATCAGAACGTCCGCCCCGCGGGCATGGGCCGCCTGCATCGCGTCGAAGACGACCGCGCCGGGGTCGGCACCCTGGTGGTGGGCGATCACGGGCACACCCTGGCGCTCGCCCCAGACCTTGAGCTGGTCGATGGCGGCGGCGCGGAACGTGTCGCCGGCGGCCAGCATCACGGAGCGCCCGAACCGTTGATGATAGGCGGCCAGCTTCGCGATGGTGGTCGTCTTGCCGACCCCGTTGACCCCGACCACCATCACCACGAAGGGGACACCGCGCTGCAGGATCTTGACCTTCCGGTTCCGGGTTGCCAGCTCCAGCAGGGAGATCATCTCCTCCCGGAGGATCTCGCGCGCCTCCGCCGGAACGGTGCTCCGGTCCCGCGCCACGCGCGCCCGGAGCTCTGCGACCAGCTTCTGGCTGACGTCCCAGCCGACGTCGGCCTGGATCAGGAGCATCTCGAGGTCTTCGTACAGCTCCTCGTCGATCGTCGATCGATCGAATAGCCGGGTGATCTCGAGGAAGACGCCCCGTCGCGTCTTCTCGAGCCCTTGCTCAAGCTGTGCGTCCGGCTGGGACCGGCGGCGGAACAGGCGGCCAAGAACCACGGGGACTCCTCCCGGAGGGGACGCCGGCGGCGTGAAGGGTCGGCGGCCGGGTCGGGAAGGGTGCGTGCCGAAGGACCCCGGTCGCGGGTGAGGATAGCGGCGGTTGGCGCCGGAACACGAAAAGCGGCCGAAAGGCAATGCGATTTTGAGTATAACATCGGGGGTGGACGGCCCTGCGGAAGCAGGACCCGGGCCGTCGCCCGTCCCCCTGCCGAGGGCTGCGCATCCGTCGGTCGTTCGGACGCCAGCGAGCGCCGCGCAAGGACCTTCCCGTTGCAACGCTCCTCGGTCCTGGCCGTCGTCTACCTGCCTACGGCGTTGCTCGCCTTCAGCCAGGGCTTAC
The DNA here is from genome assembly GCA_902806405.1 of uncultured Thermomicrobiales bacterium. Taxonomy (GTDB): domain Bacteria; phylum Chloroflexota; class Chloroflexia; order Thermomicrobiales; family UBA6265; genus CADCWL01. Next base: position 8,039 of record CADCWL010000046.1, read on the forward strand.
TGCTGGCAACGCTGCCGCTCTTCGCGTCCGACTTCGACGTCTCCTACCGCCTCGTCAGCCTGGCGGTTGGCGCCGCCGCGCTCGGCACGCTCGTCACCGACGTGCCGGCGGGCGCGCTGCTGGAGCGAATCGGCCTCCGCCCGGCGATGATCGGCGGCTCGGGTCTGGTCGTGGTCGGCACCGGCGCCCTGGTCTTCGTCGACCGGTTCCCCGACCTGGTCGCGTACCGGGTCGCCGCGGGCGTCGGCACGGCCCTCTGGGGCTTGTCGCGGCACGCCTACATTGCGGAAACGGTGCCGGCGGCGCGGCGCGGGCAGGCGATCTCCGTCTTCGGCGGGATCAACCGGATCGGCATCTTCGGCGGCCCGGTCCTCGGCGGGGTCGTCGCCGCGCGGTTCGGGATCGACGCCTCCTTTGGCCTGGCCGCGGCGCTGGCCCTCGCCGCGTTCGCGCTCTCGGTGCTGCTGCTGCGTCCCACGCCGAGGGCGAGCGCGGGCCTCACCCGCGGGATGCGGTGGGCCGTCGTCGGCCGGCTCCTGCGCGCGAACGGTCGGGACCTGGGAGCGGCGGCCGTCGCCCAGAGCCTCGCGCAGATGATCCGGGCGGGCCGCCACCTGATCATCCCGCTCTACGGCGCCGACCGGCTGGGCCTCGACGCGGCCCAGGTGGGGCTGATCATGACGACGGCGGCGATCGTCGACGTCTCGATGTTCGTGCCCGCCGGCCTGGTGATGGACCGCTTCGGCCGCAAGGTGGCCGCGGTGCCGAGCTTCGCGACGATGGCCCTCGGCGTGGCCCTGATCCCGGCCGCCTCCGGCTTCTCCGGGCTGATGGCGGTGGCGGCGATTGTCGGTCTCGGCAACGGCCTCGGCTCGGGTACGATGATGACCCTCGGCGCCGACCTGGCGCCGCCGGGGGCGACGGGCGAGTTCCTCGGGCTCTGGCGGCTGATCGGCGACGTCGGCGCCCTGGGCGGGCCGCTCGCCGTCGGCTTCGTCGCCGCGGCGTTCGGCCTCGTCGGGGGCGCGTACGTTCTCGCCGCGGTCGGGGTCGCGGCGGCGATCATCCTGGCCGTCCTCGTCCGCGAGACGCGGGTCTCGCCCCTCGACGAGACGGCCTGACATGCCTGACATGGAGGAAGGAGCCACGCCGTGCCACTCGTCTTCGGCGCGATTGCGCCGCACGGGTTCCCAATCATCCCCGTCCTCAGCGAGGACGCCGAG
>CADCWL010000047.1 GCA_902806405.1 uncultured Thermomicrobiales bacterium
AGCGACGCTCCGACCGCCAGCAGCACCCCGCCGCTCAGTGCCAGCGGGCTCCACCCGACCAGGACGCCGACTCCGACCAGGCCGAGCAGCAGCCCGACGATCTTCCGCGGCGTCAGCCGCTCCCCAAGCCAGACCGCTGCCACCAGCGCCGTGAAGAGCGGAATCGCCCCGTTCAGGGTCGAGAGCAGCGAGGCCGGCAGCCGCAGCGCCGACCATCCGACCAGCGCGAACGGCAGCGCCGCGTTCAGCGCGCCAAGCAGGAGGTAACCCCGCCAGCGCGCCCGCAGCGCCAGCCGCTGCCGCGCCATGACCGCGTACGCTGCCAGTGCCGCGGCCGCGAGCAGCACCCGGGCGTCGGCCAGCGGCGCCGGCCCCAGCGCCGGCGCCGCCACCCGAATGAAGAGGAACGACGAGCCCCAGAGCGCGCCGAGGAGCACCAACGCTGCCAAATCCCGCGGTTTCACCCAGATTTCCTCGCGCTCCCGGACATCGCACCCGTTCCCCCACGGTACGGGCGGCCCGCCCCCGCGTCAAACGGTTGCTCCCCTTGATCCGGGGCGCACGAAGACCTTGGCGGGCGGATATCGACCTCCTCTGTCAACGGCCCGGTACGGCCGAGCAACGGCTGGACCCACCTGCCATTCCACGTCGAGGGGAGCGCCATAGCGACGCGGGAGCATGCGACCAAAGACAACGCATCGATCAGACGTGGACCCCGAACGGCCGTCCGCAATGGGATGGTGGACCGCGCACTTCCCCCGCTTCCGTTTTGGGCGTTGGCGAGGGAAGTCCTACCGGTCGGCGGGGAAGAAGCCCGTCAGTTCGCCACGATCAGCATCTCCTGGGCGTGGAGGACCGCGAACACCGAGACGAAGAGCTCGACCCGGCTGTCCCAGAGCGCGCGGACGGCGGCGTCGGCCGGCCGGACCAGTTCGGCATTCGGCGGGCAGGCCGCGGCCTCGCAGGTCCGAACCAACTCGTCGCGGACCCCGGCGAAGACTATGGTCCGCTTCACCGTGTCCCCGCGGCAACCCGCGACGGCACGGGCACCGAGGCGGGCGTCGTCGCGCTTGCATTCCCCGTGCCGAGGGGCGCCGGAACGCGGGTGACGCCGGGCCGCTTGACCGAAACTTAACGATGGGCCGTCCCTCCTCGTCGGCCCGACGCCCGCTCGCCGCGGAGTCCGCCATCGGCGATCCTTTCCGCGGCCGGGAGGACCCTGGTACCGTATCGGGCCCCCGGTGCCGGCGGCGCGAGGCGGGGAGGTCGCGGTGGTGACGCTGCACGCGGACATTCGGCGGCTGTGGGACTACCTCGCGGTGACCGAGGCGCCGCGCGCCGCGGACGCGGTCTTCGCCTTCGGCGGCCCCCTGCTGGCCATCCCCGAGAAGGCGGCCGAGCTCTACGCGGCCGGCCTGGCGCCGCTGGTTCTCGTCGCCGGCAAGACCGGCACCCACGACGACAGCGGCTGGCAGGAGCCGAGCGCCGTCGTCTTCGCCGCCCACCTCCGCGAACGCGGCGTCCCCGACGCCGCGATCGTGGTCGCCCCGGAGTCGACCAACACCCTGGAGGACGTCCTCCTCGGGATGCCGCTCCTCCTCGCACGGACGGGGCGGCTCGAAAGCCTGATCGCCGTCAGCCGCCCGATCCACCAGCGGCGCGCTCTCGCCACCGTCCGCCGGGCGTACCCTGCCTACGCCTACGTCAGCTGCCCCTGCGACGAGGCCCCACCCGCACCCACCGACCCCGCGGACCGCCTCCTGGCCGTCGCTCGCCGCGCCCTCGGCGAGCTCGACCGCCTCCGCATCTACGCCGCCCAGGGAAACCTGGAGCCGCAGACAGTCCCGGACGACGTGTCCGCCGCCGCGGAGCGGGTCGCGGCGGGCCTGGCCTCCGGGGGCGACGCCCGGAGGCAGTCTCGGTGACGCCGTCCACGAGGACCCTGACACGACGTCTATCGCCGCCGATGGGACCTCTGGGGCAAGCGACGCGTTCCCCCTCCCTGTCTTCGGCAGGGCGGTCGTCTGCGCCCCGTTGCGCGGACGCATGGACCGGTTCCATCTGGAGGCATCCCCACACCAGACGGGGTTCTCCAGCGGGGGACACAGGGGGCGTCGGGGACCAGTCGCCCGCCGACCGCATCAACGAGCGACACCTTCGGCTGTCCGTGCGGGCGGGGCCGCGGCCGGTCACGGGGCGTAGTCGACGGGACGAGCGGTCGCTGCCGCCCCTTCGACTGTACAGTGGCGTCGCCCGGGCGACGACCCCGCTCCGACCGTTCGGGCGAGGCCTGGGCGCGGACCGGACCCAAGGGCAGCCGCCTCGCGCTTCGTGCCCCCCCGACCGCGATCGTCGCCATCGGAAGGACGCTGCCCCCGTGATGCGCCAGTGGTTCCGCGCCGTCGTCGTCCTCTGGGGGCTGATCCTCGTCCTCGGCGTGCTCGGTACCCTCCTCAATTCGGACACCCTCGCCGCCCTCGGCATCGCGCTCCGCCGGCTGGCCCTCGCCGTGACCCTCCTCTGGCTCATCTTCTCCGCCCTCGGCTCCGCCCTCGGCACCCTCCGAAACCGCCTCCACGGTGCCGCCCGGCGCCGCCGCTGACGCCCCATCCACCGTGCGGTCGGGGCGACGTGGGTAGGATCGCGGAGTCGGGCGTGCAGCAGAGTCCGGCCCAGATCCAATCTCGCAGATGCGACCGGATCGGCGTCACGGCACGACGACGCGGCCCCGGGTCGAAACCCGGGGCCGCGTCGGACGAGCAGGAGATGCGCTCCAAACCGGAGCGGCGGCTACTAACTGCAGATGTCGGAGTTGCCTGCCTTGTCGGCGGCGTCGAAGTCGTCCTTCAGGGCGAGGATCGTGTTCCGGTCTCCGCTGGCAAGCGCGGTGTTGGTCAAGCTGACAACCGTCGAGGTGGTGAACGCGAAGCAGGATGTCTGGAACTTCGCACTGAGGAATGCGGCCGCCGCCTGGAAGAGGAGTCATCCAGGACCGAGTCGAAGGTGAGGCTGCCGGCGACGTTAAAGCCCACGCTGGCGAGCGTGGTGCTGAAGTCAAACTGGACCTCGGTCTCGTTCTGCACCAAGAAGCCCGGCGCGCAGCCGCACGCCTTACCCACCGGGCTGGCAACCTGCGCCGACGGCTCCAGGGCGGTGACCCGGAAGCTTGCCGCCACGAGCGGCGCCGCGTAGGCGACCTTGACGCCCGTGGCGACCACGGTCCGGGGCGTCGAGCGCGCCTCGAACTGCCGATCGATGTCCATCGGGCTTCCCTTCAGTGACCGTCCGTGCGCGCGCACCGTCGTCCGCGCGGCCTGCTCGGTAGCACCTTCGTGCCAAACCGTCTTGCGTTTACCCTTCTGAACGCTCGGCGACGTCTGGGCATCCTCCAAACGGCGTATCTTCCACTCCCTCAAATGACGTAGCGCACCGGATGGCGGCGCCGCGCCGCGCCCGGTGCCGCCTGTGCTAGCCTCTCCGCTGGACCGGCTACGACATGACGGCGACGGCAGCGGCTGGGGGAGAGCGGATGCGCTTCGACGGGCGAACGGCGATCGTGACCGGCGCGGCGCGGGGGATCGGCCAGGCGATCGCGACGCGGCTAGCGTCGGAAGGGGCTCGCGTCCTGATTGCCGACCGCGACGAGGCGGCGGCGGAGGGGGCCGCCGCCGAGATCGGCGCGACCGCCCTCCCCCACCGCCTCGACGTCACCGACGCCGACTCCTGGGCGGCCACCGTCGCACGCGCCCAGACCGAGTGGGGCCGGCTGGACATCCTGGTCAACAACGCCGGCATCGCCGGCCGCTCCGCCCCGACCTGGGAGCTCTCGGTCGAGGAGTGGCACGAGGTGCTCAACATCGACCTGACCGGCGTCTTCCTCGGCTGCCGTACCGCCCTGCCGCCGATGCTGGAGGCCGGCTCCGGCCGGATCGTCAACGTCGCCTCGATCGCCGGCAAGGAGGGGAACCCGAACGCGGTCCCCTATTCGGCGGCCAAAGCGGGCGTGATCGGCCTCACCAAGGCGGTCGCCAAGGAGGTCGCCACCCGCGGCGTTCTCGTCAATTGCGTCACCCCGGCCGTCATCGAGACCCCCATCCTGAGCCAGGTCAGCGCCGAGCACATCGCCTACATGACGAGCCGCATCCCGATGGGCCGCGTCGGTCAGCCGTCGGAGGTCGCCGCCCTCGTCGCCTTCCTCTGCTCCGACGACCTCTCCTTTGCCACCGGCGCCGTCTTCGACGTCTCCGGCGGGCGCGCCACGTACTGACGGGGTCCGAGGTCCGGGATCAGGGGACGGAGGAGGGGCGATCGCCTCGGGTGGCATGAGCGGAGGTGAGACGCTCGGTCATCTAACCCGAACGATCTACGATCCCGTCGCAGCCCGCCCGCGCGGTCGACCCCCTCACTTGGGTATCCCGGGGCCTGAGAGCGCGCTCCACCTCCGCGCCGCCGGGAAAGACTCCTCGTTCCTCAGGATGACCGACGGGCGCCGTGATCGCGGCGACGGGTCGGTGTGCCGACGGGGCTTGTGACCGCCAACCGTCCCCTAGACTTCCCGCGCCGGCAGCCGCAGCCCGTACGAGGCGAACTCGACGATCCGCCCCTCGCGCAGGCGGAGGAAGATCGGGGCCAGGATCGCGAGATCGGGCGGCGGGTCGGCGGTGGCGGCGCCACCGGTGTCGTCCCGGATCGTCAGCACCGCCGCGACGCGGTCCTCGGCCGCGACCACGTCGCGGGCCGCCGTCACCGCACCGGGCAGGTCGGCGACGACGTCCCGGAAGGCGGCGTGGGCGGCTTCGATGCCGCCCTCCCGCACCTTCCCCTCCGGTCGATACTGGACGACCCGGCCATCCGGGGCGAAGAGCGCCGCCAGCGCCGCCTCATCCCCACCGTTGATCGCCCGCACCAGCCGCTCCACGATCGCCCCTCCATGGCCGGCGGCCACGGACGTGGCCGCCGGATCGGTCCCGGACCCGGCCGACGCCGTTCCCTCCGCTCCGGGTAGCGGCAGCTGGGCGTCGGTCGGGTCGCCGACGAGCGCCGGGTCGGCGCCCGCGGGGAGGTGGCGCAGGCGGAGGAGAAACAGATCGATCGCCCCGAATGCCTGCTCGGCGCCCGGCCCGAGGAAGACGTCGTGGCGGGCCCCGAGCACGGTCTGGACGCGGCAGCCGCTCAGGGTCTCGCAGAAGCGCGCCGCCATGGGCGGCGGCACCTCCCCCCGCTGGCCGCGCAGCAGCAGCGCCGGACAGCGCACCCGCGCCAGCACGTCCCAGTCCGCGCGCGGCATCGCGGCCGCCTCGATCCGCTCGACGACGGCCAGGTTGTGCCGCCAGCGGTAGCCGCCTGCCCCGTCGTCGACGAGGTCGTGCGGGATGTCGTGTCGTGCCCTTGCCTCCGGTAACCCCAGCCGGTCCCGGTAGAAGGTGGTCGCCTCGTCCATGGAGGCGAAACCGTGCGGCAGCGCCCGGACCGTCGCCATCGCGCGTTCGGCGCGCCCCGCGTCGACCTCCGGCGCGGTGTCGCCGAGCACGACCCCCCGCACCAGGTCGGGCCGCCGCGCCGCCAGGTGGTAGGCGACGAGGCCGCCGTGCAGCCGCCCGATCGCCACCGGCCGGTCGAGCCCGAGCGTCTCGATCAGGGCGGCGACGTCGTCCGCCATCGTCGCCGGGTCGTAGCCCGCCGCCGGCCCCTCAGGCTGGTCCGACTCCCCTCGGCCGCGCAGGTCGGGCACAACCACCGGCCCGTTGCGGGCAAGGTGGGCCGCAAGGTTGGCCATCCCCTCGCCGCTCTGGAGCAGGCCGTGCAGCAGCACGACCGCCGGGTAGCGCGGGGTCGCCGGCCCGGTCCACGTCCGGTACGCCAACCTGATCCCGTTGACCCGCGCCTCCCCCACCTCGGGCACGAGCCCCCGGGATGGGGAGGTCGCGCCGCCCGCCTCGGTCATGCCCCAACCCCTACCCTCGCGTTCCCCGATCGTTCCGTATCGTCGTCAGCGTCCGAAAGATAGCAGGGAAGATCGACTCGAGACGTCGGCGACGGGGGCCAGCACGGCCATGCGCCCCACGCCCGACGCCGGTCGGGGCACGGACGGTCGCCCGGAGTCGCGATCGCACCGCCGCCGGGCGTCAAGCTCCCCTCGACCGGGGAGGGGCTGGTCGGTGCCGATCCGACGGTCGGCGCATCCCTTCGCCCGCTACGCCTCGGCCGCCCGGTACGCCGTCAGCGCCTCCGCCAGCCGCTCCAGCGACGCGGGGGTATTCGGGGCGCAGGCACAGATCACGTGGCCGACCCCCAGCGCCGCGTACTCCCGCAACCCCGCCGCGATCTCCTCCGCGCTCCCCGTCAGGGCGCGATCCGGGTCCGGCGCGTCCGCCCCCGGCTCCGGGTAGGCGACGCCGACGCCGACGGTCACCTCGATCGTCGCCGGGTCCCGTCCGACCTCGGCGCAGGCGGCCTCCAGCTTCGCCCGCCGCTCGGCGAGCAGCGTCGGCCGGCCCAGCCAGCAGGTGTTCCAGGCGTCGGCATAGCGGGCGGTCAGCCGCAGCATCCGCTCGCCGCCGGTCCCGACCAGGATCGGCGGCCCGTCCGGGCGCGGACCGCGCGGCCGGCTCACGGCCTCCTTTGCCTGGTAGTAGGTTCCCTGCCGGTCCGCGGCGCCGGTCCGCAGCAAGGGGTGGATGATCTCGATCGCCTCCTCGAAGCGGCTGGCGCGGTGGTCGAAGGGGTAGCCGAAGGCGTCGTACTCCGGCTCGTGCCAGCCGGCACCGATGCCCAGGATCAGGCGTCCGCCGCTCACCTCGTCGAGGGCGTCGGCCATCTTGGCCAGCAGGGCGGGGTTGCGGAACCCGGTGCAGAGCACCAGCGTTCCCAGTTCCACCCGCTCGGTCGCCTCCGCCAGGGCAGTGAGGATTGTCCACGCCTCCCAGGTTCCCCTGGTCGGCTTGCCCGGGTAGCGAAAGAGGAGGTGGTCGTAGACCCAGACGGAGTCGAATCCGGCCGCCTCCGCCCGCAGCGCCATCGCCCGCATCTCGGCGTAGCCCGCCATCCGCCCCGCGTCGTCCTCCGCGATCGGCAGCGCCATCCCAATCTTCACGCCAACTCTCCTTGGTTCCGTCCGGATCGACCCACGCCCGGCACTGTAGGTGCCGGCCGGGACGGGCGCAACGGGCGGCGGGCGCGGGGGTGGCGCCTCCGGCCCGCAGGTGCTCCCCGTCACCACCCGGGACCACGGAACACCCTCCCCGCTCCGGTCAACCGGCGCGCTGCCCGAGCCGTCCGATTCACCGTCCCACCCTCGCGCCCTCCCGCCCCGGATCGGCGGTGCGCATTCCCCCCGGCGTGACAACATCATGCCGACGAAGGACGCAACTCTTCACCACGATGCCGCTCGGAAGAGATCGCTCGTGCTTCGGGATGACGGCGTTGCGCCGGGATGGTGGCAGGGCGGCAGGGCGGCGGGACGGCCGGGCGCGCGCGGTGTCGGCGGTGGCGGCTGGCCAGCCGTCCGGCCGTCCGGCCGTCCGACCGGTCGGGGGGGAAGGGGCGGGCAATGCCCGCCGATGCTCTACCCTTTCCAGCCGCGGGCGCCGATGGCGACAGCCCCCCCGGACGGCCGGGTCGGGCCGGGGAGAGGCCGACCGACGATGGAGACGACGTGCCGACGGAGACCCGAGTCGAGACCGAGGCCGAACCGGTAGCGGCCGCCGTCGAGGCGGCCGCGGTGTCAGCCCGGACGGGAGCACGCTCCCCCGGCGGCTACCAGGAGGTGCTGGCCGTGTCCGCCTTCCGGCGGCTCTGGCTGGCCCAGCTCTGCGCTGCCCTCGGCGAGGCGCTCGCCCAGATCGCTCTACCGCTGCTCGCCTACGCCGTGACCGGCTCGGCCGAACTGCTGAGCCTGATCTTCGTCGTCGGGCTCGTCCCCCGGATCCTCCTCGCGCCGGTCGCCGGCGTCCTCGCCGACCGGGTCGATCGCCGGGCCTTGATGGTCGGCGCCGATCTCGGTCGGGCCGGCCTGGTTCTGCTGCTGCCGTTCGCGGACGCCGCCTGGCAGATCGCGGCCGTGGCGAGTCTGGTCGCGGTCGGCAATGCCCTCGCCCGGCCGGCGGAGTTGGCGGCCGTGCCGATGGTCGTCTCGGCGGCGCAGTTGGTTCGGGCGCTCTCGATCTCCCAGGTCGCCGGCAGCGTTGTCCGGGTGGCGGGGCCGGCGCTCGGGGCGGGGGTGATCGGTCTCGCCGGGGTCGGGCCGGCGTTCGGCATCCAGGCGGCTTGCTTCCTCGCCTCGGCCGGGTTCCTCTCTCGGCTGGTGCTGCCCACCGTCGCCCGCGATCCGGAGCGGGCCGGGAATCTGCTGCGGGCCGTCCGGCGGGAGGTCGGCGACGGGGCGCGGGTCGTCCGCCGCAACCCGATCGTGCGCGGCGTCTTCGCCGTGGAGACCCTCTGGCAGACGGTTGTTGCCTGCTTCGTCGTGGCCACGCTGGTGCTCCTCGACGAGACGATGGCGCTGGGGGAGCGAGCCGATTCCGTCTACGCCCTGTTGACGGCGGCCTTCGGTGCCGGGACGACGGTCGGCGCCATCGTTGCCGGGCGGGTCGAGCGGCGGATCGGGCGCCCGCGGCTGATGGCGATCGGCTACCTGGCGCCGCTGATGCTCGTCCCGGCCGGGCTGGCGCCGCCGCTGCCGGTCCTCTTCGGTTGCTGGTTCGCGCTCGGCTTCACGGACGCCTGGGCGGTGATCGCGATGCAGGCGTACCTGGCGGAGGCGGTGCCGGACGCGCTGCGGGGTCGCGTCTACGCGGCCTTCGGGGCCGCCCTCGCCCTCGGCGCGGCGGTCGCCTTCACCGCCGTCGGCTACGCGACGCCACGACTCGGCCCGGCGGCAACCCTCGCCCTCGGCGGCGCCCTGGTGGGCCTCGGCGGCCCGCTCCTGTTGCTGGCGACGGGCGCCGCCGCCGCAATGCGGAACCACCGGCCGGTCAAGGAAGGCTGATCGACCGGCTCGGAGGAGCAGCGCAGGCGTCGCTCGGGCGCCGATAAGAGATCGTGCCGCCGAAGCGGAATGCGCCAGAGGGGCCGGCCCGAGCGGATCCAGTTCGGCGCGGAGCGAGGCGACGCAATCCTCGGCCCGGTCCGTCCCTTCCTCGCTGACCGCGATCACATTTCTCTGCGTTGTCAAGTAGTTCGCCAGCTCGTCCGGTGAGAAGGCGACGTCATCGGCGTACGTCTTCT
>CADCWL010000048.1 GCA_902806405.1 uncultured Thermomicrobiales bacterium
CACAGCTCGGTCATCGTCGCTCCCCGCCTCGTCCCCGTCTTCGCCGCGCCCACGGCTCCGCCACGGCCCGCCCATCGTCCACTCCGCCGTCGGAATCGGCAAGAGCCGGCCACCTCCGCGCCGTTCGTCGCCCCTGGCGGCGCTCGCGACCACTACAGGTTCCCACACAACGATCGAGGGACCGGTTGGCATGTGGCGCACGGTCGGTGCGCCACAAGGCCGGGAATCGGCCCTGCGATCCGCCGCCGCCACCCCGCCCGGTCGACCAACGGCCCAACCCTTTCCTCCGACGGCGGGGGGTTCGGGCGCCTTCCCGTCCAGCAGGGGACCGACCCGCAGCGCGCGACGGGTCACGACGGCGCCGCCAGCCCCGTCTCCAGCGCGACCACGATTGCCGCCACGACGGCGACCGCCACCGCCCAGGCGGCCGTAACCGCCTTGTCCACCGCGGCCAGCCCCGCTGCGGCGGGGGCCGATCCCACCCGCCGCGTTCTCCGCGCCGCCCGCAGGTCGGCGTACGAGCTCGCCAGCAGCGCCAGGGCCGGCACGCCCAACGCCGCCAGCCCACCGACCTGGCCGTTCCATCGCGCCGCGTCAGGGAGATAGCCGATGCCGACGACGCCGACCGCCAGGCCGATCCCGGCCCGGACCCGCCGCAACCTCCCGACGGCCGTCGTCGCCGTCCGTGCCCACCACCCAACGACGGCCATGCCGACGACCGCCGCCGCCCCGAGCAGGAGCCCGCGCGAGACCGCCGCGTACGCCGCCTCGATCGCCCGCGCGTCGTCGCGAAACAGGTAGCCGAGCGACAAGGGGGCGCCGACCCAGACGACCGAGGCGGGCACCGCCCCCAGGAAGAAGTCCCGCCGCCTGATCCGGAGCAGGCCGGCGCCGACCGTCACCCCCAGCCGCACCAGCGGCACCAGCCGCAGCACGAAGACGGCGAGCGCGTCGCGCCCGCCGAGCCGCCGCCGCCACCGCTCCATCGCCGCCAGCGTCCGCGCCTCACGCCCCACCGTGATCCGGGTGAGGATGCGGCGACCGCCGGTCCGCGACAGGACGTGGAGCAGCGCCGTCCCTGCCACGTCGACGACCGACAGGAGCACGACCCCGAGGAGCAGATCGGGGAACGAGTGGATGACGAGGCTGCCGACGATCAGCAGCGCCAGGTAGCTGGGCAGCCCGGTCGGCACCCCGAGCTCCCCGACGAAGAGCATCAGGGCGGCGATCGGCAAGCCGTACTGCCTCAGCACCGACTCGATCATCGCGCCGATGGGTCGGCTCCTTCGCGAGCGTCCCTTCGTCGGCCGTGCCGCCGGACGGCGACCGGCCAACGGCTTTGGCATCCCCGACCGGTCATCCCACCCTCGGCCCCCGACGGGGCTCCCGACGAACGACGGGGGGACGCCCGTGGTCGTCGGCCGGGCCGGGCCCCCGGCAGGCTTGGTTGGGTCGGCGTGGAGGCATCGGCCCCGAATGATGGGGAGTCGCGGAGCCCCCGGAGCGGTCCCCGGCGTTCGCGCCAGGGGTTAGGCGCGGGGTTGTTAGACCCGGATGCTTCGCCACGGCGGGGGCATGCAACGCCCGCGTTCGCCGCCACCCCGTGACCGACGCCGCCGGAGGTCGATTACCCCGTCGCCAGCCCTTCCTCCGCCCGCTCCGCGCCGATCACCCCCGGCGGGACGGCCCCATCGACACCGGCGTTCGCCCGCCTCCGGGCCGCGCCGAGCAGGCGGACGCGGGCGGCGTCGACCGCCGGGGTCCCCTGGAACGGGAGAAGCCAGCTGTACACGCACTGCAGCGCGTAGACCGCCAGCGGCGGACGCGCCCCGTCGGGCCGAGCAACCGCCCGCGTCGTCCCCGCTCGGATGGCGGCGACGAGATCGGCGGCCGTCTCACCGGGGAAGCGGGTCGCGTAGCGGCCCAGCTGCCTCGGCGCCAGATGGGCGTCACTGCCGCCGAGCGTGGCCAGGCCGTAGGCGGCGGCGGCCCGCTCGATTGCCCCCTGCCGCCAGCCGACGAGAGGGAACCGGCTCTCGATCGCGTCCGGCAGGGCGCCGGCCCGCGCCAGCCCCCGCAGCTGCCGCCGCCAGAGGAATGGCAGCGGGTGGACAAGCACCGTCACGCTCCCCGGCACCGACCGCGCCCACCGCACCAGCTCCGGCAGCGGCGTCCCCGGCTTCGGCAACCCCGCCGGCAACTCCTCCGGGAAGAGCACGCCGAGGTGGACGATCCGGCCGCGCGCCGTCAGCTCCACTCCCGGCAGCACCGCCGGCCCGCCACCACCCGGTCCGGCCTTCCAGCCGCGCACCGTCTCCAGGTGGTCGTGGTCCGTGATCGCCACCACCTTGACCCCCGTCGCCGCCGCGGCCCCGACCCAGTCGCCGACCCGGAGCAGGCCGTCGCTGCCGACGGTGTGCAGGTGGAGGTCGGCATCGGCATGCCCCGGCGGCGGCACGGCGGCGTCCGGCCAGACCGGGGTCAGCATCGCCCACTGGTCGAGGTGCGGCCCGACCAGACTCTGGAGGGAGCCCGCCAGCCGCGCCAGCGTCGTTGTTGCCGGCCCCTCCGGTTCGATCGGCGGCGCGAACGTCAGCGTCACCCGCCGTCCACGCCCGTAGGTGGCGATGCAGGGGAGGATCACGCTGCCGGTGGCCTGCGCCAGGCGGACCGGACCGAGCGGAAGACGGATCTCGCTGTCGAAGAAGGGGACCGCGGCGGAGGGGGTCGGCGTCGGCTCGTCGACGAGCAGGACCACGATCCCGTTCGCCTCCAGCGTCCGCCGCAGTCGGCTCCCCAAGCGCCGGGGCGACTCGTCGACGGAGACGATCGTGGCCCCCGCCCGCGCGAAGCAGCGGACGAACCACGCCATCAGCGCCCCGGAGCGGAAGGGCCGGAAGAGGCGGGCGACGACGACCAGCTCGCCGCCGAACCCCCGACCGTGCAGCCACCGGCTCGCCATCAGCCCCAGCGTCGGGTACGGCCCGGCATGAGGGGCGACGAGGACGATCCCCCGCCGCCCGAGCTGCCCCTCCAGGTGCTCCAGCCCTTCGAAGACGAGCCGGTCCGCCGGATCGGGCGGGCGCACCCCGGCCCGCAGCATCCCGATCACCGTCTTGCAGTGGGTCGCGATCTGCTGCGCCCCGAGGTACCAAGCGACCAGGGCCGGCGGGGGCGCGGCGGCCCGGGCGTGCCGCACGTTGGCGAGGACCACCCGGCGCCACCCGAACGCCATCCCGAGCGCGCCAGCCGCCCCGGTCGCCAGATGCCAGACCGGCCACGGCACCAGCCAGGCGACCCAGCAGAAGACGATCAGGGTCTGGATAATCAGCGCGTCGACCACCCCCGCCCGCCGGCCGGGCGCGGCGGCCAGCGGCTCCGGTTGGGCGGGGGTCAACGGCCGCGTCTGCACCATCGAATCGCTCCTCGTCGCCCGCTTCCGATCCCCGGCCGCCGCGACTCCACCCCCCAGCATGCCACGCCGGACGGCGGTCGGGCGTCAAGGAACGATGAAGGCGGCCCGTTTCGCCCCCGATCATACCGGATCCGCCCGCCCCTCCGGGCCCTCCGCTGCTCCACCCGCCCTTTCCCGACCGCGTCGGTGATGTGCGGCAGAACCGTCCGGCGGAGGCGGGAGCAGTCGGGTGGGCGGCGGCCCGACCGGAGCGCGACCGATTGCGCCGGACTTTGCTCACTGGGGTTGCTGCGCCCGGCAGGCAGGCTGTGGAGTTGTCCGACGCGACCAGTGGTAGGGGTGCTGCTTGCCACGCCCAACGGCGCCTGGGGCGACGGGCGCGGGAGTTCCCGCGCGAGGGTCGTCACCGTGCGTCGGCACCAGGTCGAGAGTGCCGTTCGAAACCGCCGATCCGCCCCACGTTCCCGGCTCCCAACCCCCGGAGGGGCGTCGTCGCTTCGATGCCGGTTCTCCACGCGAAGCGACGGCCCATCACGGCGGGGGCTCGGTCGTTCGCCCCGAGGCAGCAGTCGGCGAGCCGTCGAAGCGCGAGCTGTGGACACCCGGGAGGAGACCCCTCGGGGATCCGTCAGCGCCGCCCTTTGGACAGGGTATCGGCCCCGCCTCCGTCGAGGTCGCCCCGAGCACGACCGCCATCGCGATCCCCGGTGAGGGAAAGGCGGCCCCGTACCCGTCGACGATCGAGGTCAGCGGCGTCGCCGGCGGCATCGCCGACCTGGACGTCGTCCTCCGCGGCTTCAAGCACGTCTTTCCGAGCGACGTGGACGTCCTGCTGGTCGGGCCGGGAGGGCAGTCCGCGGTCGTGATGAGCGACGTCGGCGTCGGCGTCGGCGTCACCAACCTCACCCTCTCCCTCGACGACCAGGCCGACGCGGGCCTGCCGACGAACGCCGGGCTCACGTCGGGCCGGTTCAAGCCGACGAACTACAGCCCTGGCTATGTCGACCTATTCCCGGACGCCGCCCCCTGAACGGCGGCGACGCCCTCTCGGTCTTCGAGGGGACCAACCCCAACGGCATCTGGCAACTCTTCGTCTTCGACGACGATCGATACACATCGAATCTGGGCGGCAGTGTTGCCGGCTGGAGCTTGGAGATCGCGCACGGCGGCGGTGGCCCGCCGCAGGCGCGCGACGATGCCTACCGGGTGAAGGAGGACTTCACCCTCCGCCGCGCCGCCCCCGGCGTCCTCGCCAACGACTTCGACCCCGACGACAAGCCGCTGACGGCCGCCGTCGAAACCCCGCCGACCAAGGGGACGTTGACCCTCAACCCCGACGGCGCCTTCGTCTACAAGCCGCGGCGCAACGCCACCGGCCCCGACCGCTTCACCTACACGGTCACGGACGCCCAGGGCTTCAAGGACTCCGCCACCGTCCAGATCCAGATCCGCGCCCAGCCCCGGTAACCCACCGGGGGCGCCTCCCCGGCGGCCCGCGGCGCCGGGACAGCCTCCGCTGCCCGTCACCCCACGAGCGGCGCCACCGCCTACGGCATGGGAGGTCCCGCGAACCCCGGGGCCCCGCGCATTCGGCGCCCTGGCGCTTCGTCACCCCGCCATCGCCCCGGCGCGTCGCCGTCATCCAAAGCTGCGAGGAATCGCTCGACGTGACCGCGGACATTGCGGGCGGTCCATCGTGCCCTGGGACGGCGGGTGGGCGAGGTCGCCACTGCGTTATCGACAGCACGCGACCCCTCATCCCCGGGGTCGGCCCGAAGACGGGGCGCCTCCCGAATTGCCGCAAACGATGCCGGTAGTGCGCCCGCCGTCGACTCGATCCGGTGGGATCGTGAACACGCCGCCTCAGCCCGCCCACGGATCGATCGGCGCGGCGCAGCGCGTCCGCCGGAGGGCCCGACCCTCCCGTTGAGCGGTCGCGCGATCGGAGGTCAACGGCCCCGTCTGCACCATCGATCGCACCTCGTTCCCCGCCGCTGAGCCGACCGAACGTCGGCGCCCGAGCCCCAGCCCCGCATGGCACGGAGGAGGTCGGGCGGGCGGCAATGGAACATCGATCGTTCCCGTCCCTTCCCCGCCCATCCCGGATTCCGGCGCCGCACCGCGTCTCCACGGTCGGATGCGCCCGGTCCGCCCGCTAGGGCCGGGCACCCCCCGCCCCGGTCCGGGGTCTGCCCCGATCGACGAGACGTGACGGGCGGCGAGAAAGGGGTCGCAGCGAGGGTGTCAGGCGACGGCGGTCGGCCGGCAGACCTTGCAGGGGCGGTAGCCGGCCGCCGCCGCCGCCGCCACCGAAGCGAAGGGGACGCGGTGGGCGTCGGCGATCCGCCGGGCATTGCGGCAGGTTGGGAAGCAGAAGATCCGGGTCGTCTCGCTGCCGTGGAAGCGGACCCCCGCCGCGGCCAACCCCGCCAGCGCGCCCGGATCGACCCCCTCCTCGGCAAGCAGCGTCCGCTTCGCCGTGGATCCGAACACGTAGTCCCCCGGCCGGCCGTCGCCGCGGACGACCCGGTGGCAAGGGATGAGCAGCGGCACCGGGTTCCGCCCGAGTGCCGCCCCGACCGCCCGCGCCGCCCCCGGCCGCCCGATCTCCCACGCCAGCCAGCCGTACGGCCGGACCTCCCCCCGCGGGATCGTCGCCGCCTTCGCCAGGGTCTCCCGCTCGAACGGCGACAGCCCCCGCAGGTCGAGTCGCGGTCCGGCCCGCCGCTCCCCGGCGAGCCGCGCGCCGATCGCCCGCGCCAGCCCATCGGGGAGCCGCTCCACGCGCCGCGCCGACCGGCCGAACCGCTTCCGAAACGCCGCCTCGAACGCCTCGGGATCGTCCGCCAGCCGGACCGTCGAGACCCCCTCCCGCCCGTAGGCGACGAAGACGCGACCGATCGCGGTCTCGAGCACCGCGTAGGCGTCGGCCAGCCCGACACCCGCCAGGACCGACGGCAGCAGCGAGGGGGGGGCCGCCACCGCGACCAACCGCCGCAGCCGCCGCTCCGTCTCCTCGATCTTGGGCGTGCCGACCGCTTTCGGGGCCTCGTTCCGTCCGCCCATCACGCCTCCGTCCCGATCCCGTCCGCCATCCGCGCCCGCAGCAGCCGGACGCCGCGGTGGACGTTCGACTTCGCCGTCCCGACCGGCTGCCCCAGCGCCGCCGCGACCTCCTCGTACCCCAGGTCCGCCACGTAGCGCAGGACCACCGTCGTCCGGTACCGCGGAGGCAGTCCCGCGACCAGCGCCGCCAGTTCGGCGTCCCCCTCCGCCCGTCCCACCGCCTCCTCCGGCCGCTCCCGCGTCGCCGCCGCCGGCTCCCACCCCCCCTCCGCCAGCGCGTCGAGGGGGAACTCCCGAAGGCGCTTGCCGCGCGCCCAGTTGCGGACCACATTCAGCGCGATCCGAAAGAGCCATGGCCGCACCGCCAGCGCCCGCACCCGCTCCGCCGGGTACCCCGCCAGCGCCCGGTGGGCGCGGACGAACGCGTCCTGAGCCACCTCCTCCGCGTCCGACGGGCTGCCCGTCAGCCGGAGCGCGAAGGCGTAGAGCCGGTCCTGGTGCGTCACCACCAGCTCCTCGAACGCGCCGTCCAGGTCCGCCGCCAGCCGCTCCGCCAGCCCGTCCCCCGTCTCCATCGGGGCGGCCGCCACCGCGCCCATCAGGTGCCGGCGAGCGCGGCGACGATCGGCGCGAACGCCGTCAGCGCCCCGTCCGAGACGACGTAGTACGAGAAGCCGTACCGCTCCCGCCGCCTCACCATCATCTCCGCGATCCGCTCGACCGTGCCGACGAAGACCGACGGCATCGCCAGCACCTCCTCGACCCCGACCCCGTTCCACCCCCGTTCCGCCGCGAACCGCCTCGCCGCCACCCTTTCGTCGCGGGCAACGACGACCGAGGGGACCAGGCTCAGCTCGATCTCCTCGAACCTCGGCCCCGCCCCCGCCCGCACCCAGCCGAGCTTCTCCTCGACCGTCGCTGGCCCCATCCCGGCCGGGTCGCTCTCCAGGGTCCCGCTCGCCACCGACGAGGTGAGGATGCCGACGGTGTCCGCCTCCCGCCCCGCGATCCCGAGCATCCGCCTGCTCCCGGCCCCGATCAGGATCGGCGGGCGGGGCTGCTGAACCGGGGCCGGGAACGTCTCCAGACCGTCGAGGGCATAGTGCTTCCCCACGAACGACGCCGCGCCACCCCCGAGCAGCACCTTCAGCGCCCGCACCCCCTCCTCGAACCGCCCCACACGCACGCCCGCGGCGTCGAACGGGATGCCGGCCCGCCCGTACTCTTCCCGCAGCCAGCCGGCCCCGATCCCGAGCTCGAACCGGCCGCCGGAGACGAGGTCGAGCGTCGCCGCCTCCTTCGCCAGCACGGCCGGGTGCCGAAAGTCGTTCGCCAGCACCAGCGTCCCCAGCCGCAGCCGCTCCGTCGCCCCCGCGACCGCTGCCAGCGCGACCAGCGGCGCGAGCTGCGGCCCGAACGGCTCCGCGATCAGGTGGTCCCGGAGCAGGAAGGTGTCGCAGCCCGCCGCCTCCGCCGCCCGCGCCGCCGCCAGCAGCCCCTCGCGCGTCCGCACCCCCTCGCCGATCACCCCGAATCGAAACGGCCTCGCCCCGCCCACGCTCACCCTCCCGCCGCTTCCGCGCCGCCGTCCCTTCCCGCCTCGGTGGTCCATACCCTCCAGAACACGGGTGGCGCCCCGCCGGTTGCAACCGGTTCAGGCCGACCCGTGTTTCTCCCGGTACGGGCCGCACCTCGGCGGCCTTCGCGCCAAGGAGGATCGACGGGACGGAGACCGGCCGGATCGTGGGACCCATCGTCCGTTGGCCGCGCGCCACCGTGCCTGCCCCGTTTCCCGACCCTCGCAAGGCCCTGCCCTTGACCACCCCGCCGCCGACCACGCGCCGCCGGCGTCCGACCGATCCCGCGGACGCGGACGCGCCGACCCTCATCTACAGCACGGTTTCGACCCCGCTCGGTTCCATGCTCGTCGCCGCAACGGGGCGCGACATCCGCGCCGCCGACTTCGGGGCGTCTCCCGCCGCCCTCACGGCGGCACTCGCCCGGCGCCATCCGTCCGCCCGGCCGACCCGGGACGACGCCGCCCTCCGGCCCTGGGCCGACGCCCTCCGCCGCCATCACGACGGGGAACAGCCCCGGCTCGGCCTCCCGGCCGACGTCGTGGGCACCCCCTTCGAGGAGCGCGTCTGGGCTGCCCTGCGCCAGATCCCCTGCGGCGCCACCCGCAGCTACGGCGACATCGCCCGCGCCATCGGTGAGCCGGCGACGGTGCGCGAGGTGGGCGAGACCTGCGCCGCGAACCCGATCGCCCTCATCGTCCCCTGCCACCGCGTCGTCCGCCGCGACGGCACCCCCGACGGATACCGCTGGGGTCCCTGGCGCAAACGCGCCCTGCTGGCCCGCGAAGCACGCGCCATCGGCCTCGAGGCGGGTGGCTCCACCCCCAATCGGGCCGGGGCACCACCGTCGTCGACCGCGGCCGTCCCCACCTGACGGAATCTCCGGCTCTACGCGGTTTGCCGGAGACCGTGCTCAGCCTCGGTGGGCTTGCTCCCGTCGGCGGTTCGGTGCCGAGTCCTTGGCCCCGTGCCCGTGGAAGCGATGACCGATCCGATCCTCCCGCATCGCCCGATCCCGCGGGCAACCGAATTACCGCGAACGATTCCGGTAGAACACCCGTCCGCGCCCCGGTAGAGTAGGACGATGCAGATGCAGACCCAGAGCCCGACCCGGGC
>CADCWL010000049.1 GCA_902806405.1 uncultured Thermomicrobiales bacterium
CACTCTGACCCGGGACCAGATAGCGATCGTAACCGGGGGGCAACTCCGTCGCCTGGACCACGTAGTCGCCGAAGGGGAGTCCTTCCCAGGTGAACGTGCCGCCGGCCCTTGTCGCGTCGACGAGGGTGCGCCGGTTCTCGCCGCTGCCGAGGACGAACGCTTGGAGCGCGATCCCGGTCCGGTCTGGGTCGCAGCCCGTCGGATCGAAGCGCTCCGGCCTCATCCCCTCCGGGCAGACGTACGGGGTGACGGAGATCGCGCCGGTCGTGCCCGGGGGCGGCAGGGCGACCACGTCCGCGACGCCGGTGGGGACCTCCGGACCGACGATGGCGGCGACAAACCTCGCGGGAGCGCGCCCCGTCGCCGTTATCTCCACCGGGCCGGTGACGGTATGGGCTTCGCCCGAGACGAGGGTCAGGCGGGGGCCGTCGGCCGGTTCGACCCGGAGGGTGCCCTCGGTGACGAAGAGGAGGGTCGGCGCATCGCCATCCCGGAGGCGGGTTGTCTCGCTCGGTGCCAGGGCATCGGCGACGAGATCGAGGTCGCGGCGTCCGGGAGGAGCGGTGAAGGGGTCGCTGGCGTAGAGCAGCGCGGCGTCGCCCAAGCTGTAGTCGGCGGTGGCGTCGGGCGCGACCACCAGTTCCAGGCCGAAGTAGCCGACCGGTTGCCCGGGCAAGCCGGTCCGACGCTGCCGTTCACCCTGGGCGACGAAGAGCGCCTCTTCGGGGGCGAGCCGTGCTTGCCGGCCGTCCTCGGCGGTCACGACCAGCGGGGCCACGTCGGCGACGAGGAAGCCGAGCGACCGTTCGGCAACCGGCGCCTCCCCCGGCGGCCGAGCGTCGGCGGCGATCACCCGCCAGGCGACCGGCACCGCCGGCAGGGGCGCGACGCCTTGGGCGATGACCTGGGCGTGGCCGACCGCCGGCGAATCAGCCTGGGCAATCGGGCGTGCCGCGGCGGCCGGTGCGAGCGCCGCTACGAGTGCAACGATCAGGGCTGCCACCGGCGGGAGGGACGTGACGGGCAACGGACATCGCCGCTGCGTGCCCGTGTCGGGCCCAACCGACCGCCGACGTGCAACGCGGATCATCTCACCCCTCCGGTGTGTTCCCTCGGGCGCGGTCGGGCCGCGCCAGCCGCTCCGAAGAGATACGTGCCGCGGAGCGCGCCGGATGGGAGCACCGCCTTGGCACGGGTGGACGGGACGGAGCGGCGACAACACGGAGCATCCGGCGGCTTGCGGCTAGGGTGCCGCCATCGGATCACCGAGGGCGGGCTCGGGAGCGGGTCGCGACCCGCCCACACTGGGGATGCGACACCTCCCTCGACCGGCGCCTTACGGCACGGGATCGGGAGCGGGCCGCTCCCGGGCACTCCGGTTCGCGCGGTAGTCGAGCGGGTTCCGACCCTCCGCCGCCTCGGCGACGAGCCGGGCGATCCGGGTCGCCCGCGTCTCGGGGCGTTTGGCGCTGGCGACCCACCAGAGGAGTTGCTTCTTGGGGGAGTCGGCGAAGGCGCGGAAGTGAGCGTCGGCGACTGGGTCGGCGCGGAGGGCGCTAGCGAGGTCGTCGGGGACGGTCAGGGCCTCGATCGCGTCGTAGGCCGACCACGAGCCGTCCCGTTTCGCCGCCTCGATCTTGGCGAGGCCGGGCGGCGCCATCAGACCCTGCTCGATCAGGCGGGCAATGCGCGCCTTGTTCACCCTCGACCAGGGGCTGCCGCGCTTGCGGGGGGAGAAGTACTGCATGTAGCGCTCGTCGTCGAGCGCGTTCGGGCGGCTGTCGATCCAGCCGAAGCAGAGCGCCTCCTCGACCGCCTCCGGATAGGAGACGCCCGGCTTGCCGCTCGCCTTCTTGAAGGAGATGAGCCAGATGCCCGAGGAGGAATCGTGGTGCGCCTCGAGCCAGCGCCGCCACTCGACACGGCTGCCCGCCTGGAACGTCTCGCGCTCGGTCTCGCGCTTCGCCTCCGCCATGCCGCACCCCCTCGGGGCGAGCTTAGCGCAACGGGCGGAAGAAGGGGCGGACGTCGTCGGGGGGTAAGGTCGGTTCCGTCGAGGAACGCGGCTCAGCTGTCGGCAGCGGCCCCCGGGACGGCCTCCTCGAAGGAGGAGACCGCTTGGTGCCGAAAGGCCTGTGCCGCGAGGGAGAGGTAGCGGGCCTCGTTCCAGGCGATGCCGAGCGTCAGCAGGCAGACCGGGTCGACGATCGGCACCCATGACGTCAAGTCGTGCCGCCGCGTCGGCTTCATGAGGCCCGGGATGAGCGCCACGCCAAGCCCGGCCGCGACGTAGTCCTCGGCGGTGGGCGGCTAATCCGCCTGACAGGGGACGCGCGAGGTGATGCGGACCTGCCGGAAGTAGTCCGCCATGGTCTCCGCAGGACGTTCCCCGGCATGCCCAGAATCGTCTCCTCGCCCGCCAACTCCCCCAGGCCCACGCTCGCCGGGCCGGCGAACCGACGCGAGGAGCGGACGATCGGCGAGATCGGGCCGGTGCGCATTTGACGCCATCCGGTGCCGGGGCCCGGCGGGATGTTCGGCACGAAGCAGTAGCCGACTTCGCCGGCATCGAGGAGACGGACCACCTCGGTGAGTGACCGCTGCGTCAGGCGAAACCGGACCTCCGGGTGGGTCGTGAGGAACGGCTGCAGCACGTTCGGCAGCCAATGGTAGGCCCCGGCTGCCAGCGACACGGTTCCCCCCTCAAGGCCCCCATGTCGCGCAGCTGCCCCGTTGCCCCGTCCAACCCTCGCACGACCCGATCGCGGTGGTAGAGGAACGTCCTGCCGAACTGGTTGAGCCGCACGCCGCGACCGTGCCGGTCGAACAGCGGGACGCCGATCTCGCGCTCGAGTCGGGTGATGGACCGGCTCAAGGAAGGATGGGTGACGTTTGCATTGACCGTATTGCTTCTCGGATCGTAGGGTGTTCAAGCGGAGACGTCCCGCCGCCGCGGCTCGATGCCGCGGCGGCCATTCGCGTACTCGGGAGACAGGCCATGACGGACTCCACGGAAGACCCGCTCGCGTCGACCGCGCCGCTCCCCGCCGACGATCCCGGGCGGACGCTGGTCGTCGCTCGTCCCGACGAGGACCGGTCGTTGCCCCACGTCGGCGTGGTCGGCGACACCTACACGATCCTGCTCTCGGGCGACGACACGGCCGGGCGATTCTGCCTGATCGACATGCACGTCCCGCCGGGCGGCGGCCCACCGCCCCACCGCCACGACTTCGAGGAGACGTTCACCGTCCTCGACGGCGAGATCGAGCTCACCTTCCGGGGCGCGACGTTCGTCGCTCGGAGGGGCGAGACGGTCAGCATCCCGGCGAACGCGCCGCATCGCTTCGAGAACGTCGCCTCCGGCCCGGCCCGGCTGCTCTGCGTCTGCTCGCCGGCGGGCCAGGAGGCGTTCTTCCTGGCGGTCGGACAGATGGTCGAGACCCGGACGACGCCCCCGCCGCCGCTCGACGAGGCGGGCCGGGCGGCGTTGCTGGCCAAGACGTTGGAGCTTGCGCCTCGGTACCGGTCGGAGCTGCTCCTGCCCTGACCAGGGCACGAGGGGCCGGAACGACCGGACGGCACGAGGCCGAACTTCCGGACCCACGATCGGAACACGCCGTGGGCGATCCCGGTCGTCGCGCTCGAGCGCAGCTCCGAGTGGCGCGAGAGGCGCCGTCGTCTGGGCGACCTTGCTCGCGAGACTGGGTAGCCGCGCGTCGGATCGGCGGCGGCACTAACGAGGATGGAGAGCCGATGAAAGCGGTGCGATACCACGAATACGGCGACCCGAGCGTGCTACGGTACGAAGAGGTCGAGCCGCCACGCGCCGCTGCGGGTCAGGTTCTGCTCCGGGTCGCGGCCACGGCCTTCAATGCGCTGGATGCCACCATCCGCGCCGGCTACGTGCAGCAGGCCTTTCCGATTCGGTTGCCGCACACGCCCGGGTTCGACGTGGCCGGAACGGTCGTCGAGCTCGGGGACGGGGTGGGCGAGCTCACGATCGGCAAGGCGGTGATCGGCTTCCTGCCGATCACCGAAGCCGGGGCCGCAGCCGAGTTCGTCCTTGCGCCGGCCGACGTGTTGACGGCGGCTCCGACCACCATCCCGCTCGCCGAAGCCGCCGCCCTCCCCTCGGCGGCGCTGACGGCGTGGCAGGCCCTGTTCGAGCACGCAAACCTGCGGGCCGGCCAACGGATTTTGATCAACGGCGCCGGCGGCGGCGTGGGTGGGTTCGCGGTCCAGTTCGCCGCGCGAGCGGGAGCGACGGTGATCGCGACCGCCTCGCGGCGCAGCGCCGCCGCCGTTCGGGCCGGCGGCGCCGATCAGGTCGTCGACTACACCACGACGAAGCTGACCGACGCGGTCGCAAAGCCGGTCGACGTCGTCCTCAACCTCGTCCGGGCTGCCGACGAGGAGATGGCGGCGTTGGTCGGCCTGGTCCGGGACGGCGGGGTGCTCGTCTCCACCACCTCCCCGGTGCGAGAGGACGCCGCGCGCCAAGTGCGGACCGTCAGCATGTTCGTCCGCAGCGACGCGGGCGATCTGGCGGCGATCGTGGCGAAGGTTGACAACGGCGACGTCCGGGTCGACGTCAGCGAGACCCACCCACTGACCAAGCTCGCGCTGGTCCACCAGCGGAGCGGCGCTGGCGAGACCCGGGGCAAGGTCGTGCTGATCCCCTAGACGGGCTTAACGAAACGGGCGGAAGAAGGCGCGGACGTCGCCGGCGAGCAGCTCCCGCACCTCCCACTTGGCGAAGTGGCCGCCGCGGGGCAGCTCGGTCGAGCGCCGGACGTCGTGATCGCGCTCGTGCCACTCCCAGGGGCCGCGGAGAATTGGTCAGTCCGCCGCCAGCCCGTCCCGCCACTGCATCGTGTAGAGACCGTAGTACGCACCCTGGCGGGCGATCAGCTCGTCGTGGGTGCCCTGCTCGAGGATGCGGCCCTGGTCCATGACAACGACGAGGTCGGCTTCTCGGATGGTGGAGAGGCGGTGGGCGATGACGAAGGAGGTGCGGCCCTGCAGGAGGCGGCGGAGGGCCTGCTGGATGACCCGCTCGGTCTGGGTGTCGATGCTGGAGGTCGCCTCGTCGAGGATCAGGATGCGGGGGTCGGCGACCAGGACCCGCGCGAAGGAGAGGAGCTGGCGCTGACCGACCGAGAGGAGGGCGCCCCGCTCCTGGATCTCGGTGTCGTAGCCCTCGGGGAGGCCGGCAACGAAGTCGTGGGCGCCGACGTCGCGGGCGGCGCGCTCGATCTCGGCGATGGGGGCGTCCGGACGGGCGAAGGCGATGTTATCGCGGACGGTGCCGCCGAAGAGGAAGGTGTCCTGGAGGACGATCCCGAGCTGGGCGCGCAGCGACGCCTGGGTGACGTCGCGGACGTCGTGGCCATCGATCTTGACGGCCCCCGACCAAACGTCGACGAAGCGGAGCAGCAGGTTGACCATCGAGGTCTTGCCGGCGCCGGTCTCACCGACGAAGGCGACGGTCTGACCTGGCAGGACGTGCAGGTCGACGTCGTGCAGGATCTCGGTCTCGCCGTAGCCGAAGCGGACGTGGTCGTAGTCGACGCGGCCGGTGATCGGAGGGAGGGGGTAGGCGTCCGGCTTGTCCCGGACCTCGGGCTCGACGTCGAGGACCTCGAAGATCCGCTCGCCCGAGGCCATCGCCGCCTGGAGCAGGTTGTACTGCTGGCTGAGGTCGCGGATCGGCTCGAAGAAGCGGTCGATCAGGGCGATGAAGAGGACCAGCTCGCCGATGCTCAGGCTGTCGCCGGCGACGAAGCGGCCGCCGATGGCAACGATCGTCGCCGTGGCGATCGCCGCCAGGAAGTTGACGACCGGGAAGAGGTAGGACGAGAGGCGGGCGGCGTCGACGGAGGCGTCGAGGTTGGCCTGGTTGAGGCCGCGGAAGGCGCGGTAGCTCGTCGGCTCGCGGGTGAAGGCCTGGGCAACGCGGACGCCGGCGATCCCCTCGGCGAGGCTGCCGTTAACGATGGAGATGGTGCGGCGGGTGGCGCGATAGGTCTCGATCGCGCGGCGGCGCCAGACCGACATGAAGCCGATCATGAGCGGCATGACGAGGAATGCGAGGAGGGCGAGGCGCCAGTCGGTCCAGAGCATGACGCCGACGATGCCGACCAGGATCAGGAGGTTGGAGAAGACGCCGGTGATCCCCTCGCCGAAGAACTCGTTGATGACGCTGACGTCGTTCTGGATGCGGCTCATGATCGAGCCGACGCCGCGGCGGTCGATGTAGGAGACGCTGAGGGTCTGGAGGTGGCGGAACATCCGGTTCCGGAGGTCGAAGACGACCCGGTTGCCGAGCCAGGAGATGAGCCGGAACTCGCCCCAGGTGGCGAAGAAGCGGACGACGACGATGAGGACGAAGGCGGCGCCGAGCGCGTTCAGGGCGCGGAGGCGCTGCGCCCCGGTCACCTCGTCGATGGCGCGGCTGAAGAGGTAGGGGAGGAGAAGGTCGGCGGCGGTGACGACGGCGATCAGGAGGAGGGCGGCGAGGGCCCGCCGCCGGTAGGGCAGCACGAAGCCGAAGAGGCGGCGGGCGATCTGGGGGTCGTACGCCTTGCCGAGCAGGTCATCCGGGTCGATGTTCTGCATCAGTCGCCGCTCACGGCGACCGGAAGGCGGACGTCGGAGGTTGGACGAACGGGCGGCGTCGCCTCCTCCAACCCCCGCCCCCCAGCCTCCGAACCGTCCTGACCTTGCAGCTCCGACAACTCCCGGAAGAAGCCCGCGTGCCGAATCAACTCGTCGTGGGTACCGCGCGCGACGACCTGTCCCTCCTGGAGGACGAGGATCTGGTCGGCGTCCTGGACGGTGGTCAGGCGCTGGGCGATGACGAACGAGGTACGGCCCCGCATCAAGGTGCGGAGCGCCTCCTGGATCTCGTGCTCCGTCTCGGTGTCGACGCTGCTCGTGGCGTCGTCGAGGATCAGGATGCGGGGGTCGAGGAGGAGGGCGCGGGCGATCGCAATCCGCTGCTTCTGGCCGCCGGAGAGGGTCACGCCCCGCTCGCCGACCTCCGTCTCGTAGCCCTCGGGCAGGCCGGAGATGAATTCGTGGGCACGGGCGGCGGTCGCGGCGGCGATCACCTCCTCCATGCTCGCATCGGGGCGGCCGAAGGCGATGTTCTCGCGGATCGAGACCGAGAAGAGGAACGTCTCCTGGAGGACGAGCCCGACCTGGCTTCGGAGGCTCTGGAGCCGGAGGTCGCGGACGTCGTGGCCGTCGACGAGGACGCGGCCGGCGGCGGGGTCGTAGAAGCGGGGGATCAGGTTCACGATCGCGGTCTTGCCGGCGCCGGTGGGGCCGACGAGGGCAACGGTCTCGCCGGGGCGGGCGGTGAAGGAGACGCCGGCGAGGGCGTCCCGCTTGGCACCGCCGAAGCGGAAGCCGACGTCCTCGAAGGTGACCTCGCCGCGGATCGCGTCGAGGGCGAGGGCGCCGGGGCGGTCGGCGATGGCGGGTTTGGTGTCGAGGATCTCGAAGATCCGCTCGCCGGAGGCGATGGCGCGGGCGATCCGCTGGACGACGAAGCCGAGCCAGCGGACCGGCTCGTTGAGCAGCGTCATGTAGCGGTTGACGGCAACGAGGGTGCCGACGGTGATCGCGCCGGTGAGGACGCGGTAACCGCCAAGCCAGAGGACGGCGGCCAGATTCAGGCCGAAGAGGGCCAACGTCAGGGGGTAGGCGAAGGCCCAGCGGCGGGCGGCACGCAGGTTCCGCTGGAAGAGCTCTTCGAGCTCCGCTTCGAAGCGATCGCTCTCGGCGCGCTCCTGGGCGAAGGCGCGGACGACCCGGTTGCCGGCCACGTTCTCCTGGAGGGCCGAGGTCATCGCTCCGAACTGCTCCTGGACCTTGAGGAAGACCGGGCGGATGGCGACGCCGAAGCGAACCGAGTACCAGATTAGGAGCGGCATCGTCGCGAGGGCGACGGCAGCCAGCAAGGCGTCGGTCCGGAAGAGGATTACGGTGACGGTGACGAAGGTGCCGATCGCCAAAACCAGGGGGCGCATCGCCATCACCAGCATCGCCCGGATGTTGTTCACGTCCTCGGTGGCGCGGGACATCAACTGGCCGGTCTGGCTCCGGTCGTAGTAGGCGAAGGGGAGCGTCTGGAGGTGGGCGTAGAGGGCGTTGCGGAGGTCGAAGCCGACCCGCTCGGAGAGGACCTGGGAGAGGTAGGAGCGGACGAAGGTGAAGCCGCCCTGGAGCACGGTCAGGGCGACGATGAGCCCCGCGGCGCGGAGGAGGAAGCCGCGGTCGCCGCCGACGACGCCGTCGTCGATGGCGCGGGCGAGGACGAGGGGGACGGCGAGCTGGATGCCGAGGGCGGCGAAGAGCGCGCCGTAGAGCGCGGCCACCCGCCAGCCGTACGGCCGCAGATAGCCGAAGATGCGCAGCAGGGTCTTCACCGGCGGCTCCTCGGGGGGCATGGGATGGACACCGGCGGGCGGCGGCGCCCCGGCACGGTCCCATCATCGCGCATCGGTGCGGGACGCGTCTCGCGCCAAGGAAGGGACGTGCCAAGCACGATTCGGGCCGTCGGATGGCCGAGCCGTACGGCGCGACGCGACCGAGGGGTCGCGCCGTACGGCTCGGCCGGTCACCCGCGATCGGCGTTGAGGTTGCCAACGATCTCGCCGGCAAGAGAGACGCGATTGCGGCGCTGCCCGCCTCGATAAGGACAGCGGTCAGGACGACTTCGACCCACCCGCGCCAGTCGCCGCGCCGACTTCTCGCCAGAAGCCCGTCGACGGAGGCATCTCGGCGCCGGGCGAGATAACTGCCGACGGAAGCCCGACGGTGCCTCACGCTCCAAGAAGCAGGGCGATCAGCGTTCGGCCCAGCCATTTGTTGCCGCCTTTGACGGGGTCAATCGTCTCGAACCGGTGGGGGGCGAAGGCAGGGCGCACAAGTGGGAACGTGTCGCTGCGAACGGCGAGAATCCGCTCGGAGCCGTCGATTGGTACCGGCAGTTCGGTCGACGGCGGCACAACAGGCGCTCGGTTGATCCGCTGATCGTACCGACCGATGGAGGTCTGAACGCGCCGGAGCCGCCGCTGTCCGTGCTGACTGCCGCGCACG